>NZ_JBKFEY010000070.1:0-2261 GCF_046507575.1 Pontitalea aquivivens
GGTTCGTCGGCGATGCCCAAGCCCGTACTACGTTCGCACCGAGCGGAGACCTGGAGTGTCGAAAGCTATATCAAGGGGTGGGCCTTCGAAACGGGCGACCGCGTATTCGTTCCGCTGTCGCTTGCTTGGGCATGGGGCTTGACTGTGCAAAGCATGACCACGATCGGGTCTGGGGCTACGCTATATCTGGACAAAAGTTTCAACCCTGTCCGGGCGCTCGAAGCCTTTGAAAAATACAGGATCACGACATTTGCCGGAACTGGCTCGATGTACGCCATGTTGATGGATGTCCTGAAGGAGCGAAATTTCGACATCTCTAGCTTAAAGAAGTTGTTCATTGGCGGAGAGCCCAGCAACGCGAATACCGTCGAGACGGTTCAAGCGCATTTTAAGCTCAAATTGTTCGAGGGATACGCCATGAGCGAGAGCTTTCCGCACCTAGTCCTACACCCCCGCGATGACGTCAATGCGCCTAAAGGAGCCGTCGGTCGTCGTGTCGGTGACGACGCAGAGATCCGTCTGATCGACAGCGACGGCAATGATGTTCCGCATGGTGAAGTAGGGCATGCAATCCTGCGCAGCCCTGGAAGAATGACGGAATATTACCGCGAACCAGAAATGACTTCTGATAGATTTATGGAAGGCGGATGGGTCAAGACCGGCGATCTTCTGCGCGAAGACGAGAATGGCTATTTCTTTTTTGAAGGTAGGATCAGCGATTTGATTATACGCGGCGGCGCCAACATCTCTCCTGTGGAGATTGAGGACGCTGCGTCTCGTCACCCGCTCGTCAAGGATATCGTCGTGGTTGGAATTCCGGACGAGGCCAGAGGCGAGAAGGTCGTGGCGACCGTAGTCGCGAAGAGTGACGAACTCAGTGAAGCGGCTCTTTTCGACTTCTTCGAACAGAACTTGGCTAAGTACAAAGTTCCTCAGATCATCCTGTTCACTAAAGATTTGCCCGTGGGGGCAACCGGTAAGATTAACCGCAAGGCGGTGAGGGCGATGGTATTGGAAAAAACTGACGCGTCGCAGGGTTAAACTGCGTGCTGTGGATGCGGCCGGACGGACGGAAAAAATGTCTGCGTTAAATACTTTTCTCAGAGGCATCAGGGTCTTGGATCTTTCGCAGAACCTTCCTGGCCCGATTGCCTCCCTCTTTTTGTCCGACATGGGCGCGTCGGTTCTAAAGATAGAGCCCCCAGGTGGAGACGATGCGCGCCGCTTCGGTACGGTAGCCGGCGAAGGCTCATCAGCGATTCATCAGGCGGTAAACGCGGGCAAACACATCTGCCGTCTTGACCTGAAGTCCGACGGCGGCAGACGTGAGATGCTGCAGCTAGTTGAAAACGCGGACGTTCTGATAGAGGGATATCGCCCGGGTGTCATGCGGCGGCTTGGACTTGAGTATTCTTTCATTCGCCAACGGAACCCTAGTATTATTTATTGCTCGATCAGCGGGTATGGTCAGCACCGCGAAAATCCAGCCGGCCATGATGCCAACTATTTGGCAGAGGCAGGAGTCCTAGCTCGGAACGGGTTTTACGGGCCGTCAATGTTTGATCCGCCCGTTGCTGACTGCGGCGGAGCAATGTTTGCAATGACCGCGATTCTCGGTGCCCTCGTGTCACGGGCTAAGACAGGAGAGGGCTGCCATCTAGATCTGGCCTTAGCTGATTCCGTTCATCCCCTCCAAATCGGCGCGATTGCGGAGTTTTCAGCAACCGGTCAGGAACCTACGGTGAGCGGTTCCCTTGCTGGGGGCGCGCTTGCGCGAAACAGGATATACAAGACAGCACATGGCTTCGACGTCGTACTCTGCGCGATCGAACCGAAATTCTGGCAACGGTTCTGCGATGTTGCTGCCCGACCGGAATGGGTTGACCGGATGTCGGACGCGCTGCCGCAAACGGATCTGTCTGCCGAAGTTTCTGAGTTTTTCTTAGGGCTGCAGGAAGTTGAACTGGCTAGGCTTATTGACGACCCCGACCTCTGCCTCAGTCGGATCAACACTTTGACTGAGGCCATGCAGCGCGCACTTGCGAGCGGTCGCGGTCTCGTTGTCGAAAAGCGTGGCGTACTGCAGCCGCTCTTTCCCGTACTCATCGACGGCCAGAGGCCCGCAGCGCGGCAGGGCGTCGTGGAGCTTCCTCCGAATGTTGGAGTGAACTGGGAGATATTAGTCTCAAAACGCTAAAGTTCGGATCAGGTACTGCCGATTTATTTACCTTCTTCAATTAGAGCATTCTAAAGAAAATCGA
>NZ_JBKFEY010000071.1:0-2172 GCF_046507575.1 Pontitalea aquivivens
ATTCTGACACGAAAGCCTCCGGTTTCAGACGCGGTCTCACGATAAAGGGCGAGGATCATGCCGACAATCACCGAACTGCGCGCGCGCCGCGAGGCGCTGGCGGCACAGCGCGCCTCGGGCGTGGCCCGCGTCAGCTATGATGGCAAGACGGTGGATTACCGCTCTGTGGCGGAGATCGACCGGGCGATCGAAGCCTTGGATCGCGAAATCGCCGCAGCCGAGGGACGGCGGATCGTGCGCCAGGTCCGCGTGGCGACCAGCAAGGGGCTCTGATCCATGGCGCTGTTCGACCTGTTCCGCCGCCGAACCAACGGCGGCCCGGAGGCCATGCGTGCCCGGCTCGAAGGCGCCATGGCCAAGCGCCGGCTGCGCGGCTGGAACCCGCCCCTGGAAAACATCAACGCGCTGGTGGCCTCGGGCGGGCCGCGGCTCTTGGCCCGGGCGCGGGAACTCGTGGTGACGAATGGCTATGCGGCGAATGCCTGTGAGGCCTTTGCCGCGAACCTGGTGGGTGACGGCATCAAGCCCTCGTCCCTGATCGAAGACCCGGCCTTGCGCGACCGGGTCCAGAGGCTCTGGCTCGCCTGGACCGACGAGGCCGATGCCGATGGGCTGACGGATTTCTACGGGCTGCAGGCGATGGTCGCGCGCGAGATGTTCGTCGCGGGCGAGTGTTTCGTGCGGCTGCGACCTCGTCGGGCGGAAGACGGGCTTCTGGTGCCGCTGCAGCTGCAACTGCTGCAATCCGAGATGTTGCCCTTCGAGAAGACGGAAGTGGCCCCGAACGGCAACCGGATCCGCTGCGGGATCGAGTTCGACCTGATCGGCCGACGCGTCGCCTATCATTTCCGCCGCCGCCATCCGGGCGACAGCACCGATCAGCGCGGCCCCGTGCCGGAAACGGTCCGCATCGCGGCCGAGGACGTGCTGCACATCTATCGCCCGCTCGATGCGGGCCAGATCCGCGGCCTGCCGCATGTGGCCCCGGCCATGGTGCGGCTGTTTCTGCTCGATCAGTACGACGACGCCGAGCTTGATCGCAAAAAGACCGCGGCGATGTTTGCGGGTTTCATCACCAAGACCGCGCCTGAAGAGCCGATGCTGGGCGAGGGGGCGGCCGATCTCGATGGCGCCGCGATTGCCAGCCTCGAGCCCGGGACGATGCAGGTGCTGTTGCCGGGCGAGGATGTGAAATTCTCCAGCCCCGCCGATGTTGGTGGTGGCTATGAGGCGTTCCAGTACCGCACGCTGCTGGCCGTCTCTGCCTCGCTGGGACTGCCCTATCACCTGGTGACCGGCGATGTGCGGCAGGCCAACTATTCCAGCCTGCGGGCGGAACTGGTCGAATTCCGGCGCCGCGTGCAGCAGCTGCAGCATGGCGTGCTGGCGCATCAGCTCTGCCGACCCGTTTGGCGACGCTGGCTCGACACGGCGGTGTTGGCAGGCGCGCTCGCGATCGACGATCCGGCCACCGCCCGAGCGGTGCAATGGATCCCGCCGCGTTGGGACTGGGTCGATCCGCTGAAGGACATCCAGGCGCAGGTGCTGGCGATGGAGGCGGGCATCACCTCGCGGCGCAAGGTGGTCGAGGCCACCGGCTATGATGTCGAGGAGGTCGATCGCGAGAATGCGGCGGATGCGGCACGGGCCGGGGCGCTGGGTCTGCATTACCGCACGAGTCCCGGCGAGACCCAAGGCGCTCGGGCGACACCCACGGGCCGGCCCGAGCCCGGCAACGGCGGGGACGCGGCCGATACCAACGGCGCCGATGCCGACCCCGAACAGGAGTGAACAGATGAAGAGCTGGTACAGGATCCGCGCCCGGGCGAGCGGCGCGGCGGGATCCCGCACGGAAGTGCTGATCTATGACGAAATCGGCGCCTATGGCGTCACCGCGAAGGGATTCCTGGCGGAACTTGGCGCGCTGCCGGAGGACGCGGAGATCGATTTGCGTCTGAACAGCCCCGGCGGCTCGGTCTTCGACGCGGTGGCGATCTTCAACGCGCTGAAGCGTCATGCGGGCGAGATCACCGTCTGGATCGACGGCATCGCGGCCTCGGCGGCAAGCTACATTGCCATGGCTGGCGACACTATCATCATGCCCGAAAACGCCTTTCTGATGATCCATGACCCGTCGGGGCTGGTCATGGGCACGGCCGAGGACATGCGGGC
>NZ_JBKFEY010000072.1:0-2028 GCF_046507575.1 Pontitalea aquivivens
ACAGAGCCCCCCATGACCAGGAAACATGATCGCAGTGGGCGACAGCGCTCACCTTGGGAGATCGTCCCGAAAGTGGTCCATCTGGTGCATCCGCTCGTGCAGGATCGTCACGATGCCCACGTCCCCGTTCGACAGCCGCCGCCAGTACACGAAATGATGCGCGTGCCGGAAGTGGAAGCCATCGACCCCGAATTCCGCCGGAACGGGGCGCGATGCAACTCCGCCCCCTTCGATGCGGTCGAACGCGGCAAACAGATCGGTGATGTACCGATCGGCCTGCTCGATGCCCCAACGTTCGCGGGTGTAACGGTAGATCTCGTCAAGCCGCAGCGATGCGGCCTCCTGGACGCGAATGGCCACGCCGTCAGCCCCGATTACGGGCGATGACCTCGGCGGCGCTCAATGGGCGATAGCTTTCCTCCGGAGCCGCGAAGGCACGCGTCAGCTCAGCCTTCAGACGATCAAACGCCTCCCGCTCCACCCGCTCCTTGTCGCGCCGGATCAGGTCGCGGACGTATTCGCTGATGTTCTCGTACGACCCATTCTCGCCCACGTTCGACGCCACGAACTCGCTCAGTGCGCCGCTGATGCGGACCGTCATCGTTGTGGTCTGGGACATGGTCGCCTCCGTCTGCTTGTATTCAAGATAAGCAAGAATGAACACGCGGGCAAGGGCGGCTGCCCAGCGATTACAGCGCCGGGTCGGACCGCATGCCGTGATCGCCATCTTCGCTTCGCGCCTTCTGGGATCAATCGGAATGTTCAGAACAACGCTTTGCTTGAACGGTCCCATGACGGTTTCAGAAATGGTCGCCAGACAGGTCTGCTATTTCTTGTTCCGACATAGTTCGCTCGTTTTCGGGACGAAAGGGCTCGTAGTCTTTGATGTTCCACAGGTCCTGACCTTGGGCACTGCGGATAAGCAGCCTTTCTATACTCAGCGCTTCGCTCTTCGTAAGCCCTTCAAGGACAACCTTGACCGTCATCTCGCCACGGGTAAAAAAGTGCTCGTTGATCTTCCGGTTGTGGGAAACACCGGAATTTACATGCTTCCAACGATCGCTCCGGCCTTCACCAAAGT
Organism: Pontitalea aquivivens; assembly: GCF_046507575.1. Classification (NCBI taxonomy): domain Bacteria; kingdom Pseudomonadati; phylum Pseudomonadota; class Alphaproteobacteria; order Rhodobacterales; family Paracoccaceae; genus Pontitalea; species Pontitalea aquivivens. The sequence continues at coordinate 1,082 of NZ_JBKFEY010000072.1, forward strand.
ACCTGATTGCACCATCCGCGTCCTGAACCTGATAGACGATATGATCAGTTAAAGCGCGGTTATTCGCGACCAGCCTGAGTGGGTTCTTCCGACGATGCGCCTGGACTGTCGTCACCTTTCCCGATTGAAACGTTCGTGTGTGGGACGAAACCTCATGCCTCTTACGATCTGGCAGAAGCTGGATCAGTTTGTCGATCGGTCCGAACTTAACATGAATGGGACTAATGTATTCCATGGGGCCGGTGTCAAAACCCGGGATCTGATAGCGGCAGAAGCCCTGTTTCCTGAACCGGCTCTCTATTCCTTCTACCCACCCATCCAGAGCTGCACCGCCATATGCTTTGAATTCGTCTAATGTCATGGCAGTCATCGGGATGATCACGAACCCGAAAGCATGGGTTTCTCTGTCCAGAAAGAGATGGTGGGATATCTCATCTGCCCAGATATAATCCTCCGCACGGATGTTGTGCGCATGTGACAAAAGCTTGGCATCGGCCTCAAGCAAAAAAGCTGCGTTCCAGCAGTCACTCTTGTCGAACATTACCATATGGCGTGAACCCCAAGGCTGAATTTTGCCGCGCGAAAGGCTGCCACTTTCTTGTGCTTCGACGAAGACTTTGAGAGACGCTTCCAGCAGAAAGCCGCTACCGCCTTCCGCGACGGCGTTCCCGCTTCCAAATTTAGATGACATCGTCATCTCGACGAAATCGTTAGGGGATGGGTTGCTGCCGAAGTCGTCAAACACTCCAGAAATGAAGCCGTTCAGGTTCTTGGCTGGCAAGACAGATAATGCACGAGTCAACTCTCTTCGAAACTTCTGCTCTCTGCGCTTTTGCATCTGCTCTGATACGAGAAGAGCCATTGTCTGGGGTCCTTTTTGTATCAAGACGGTCCGGGGCTGCGAAAACCTTCGGCCAAATTAGGCTTGGTCTGGCGACGCAGTGATC
>NZ_JBKFEY010000073.1:0-1874 GCF_046507575.1 Pontitalea aquivivens
TATCCGTCCGGTGTCGGCGTGGTTTCAGGCGTTTTCGGCCTGCCAGTTCCACGGCATGAGATCTTCGATGCGATTGATCTTGTGATCAGGCAGGCGCTGGAGGACCCATGTGAGCCACGCTTCGGGGTCGACATCGTTCATCTTGGCGGTTTCGATGAGTGTGTAGGCGATTGCGGCAGCTTTGCCGCCGCCGATTGACCCCATGAACAGATAATTCTTCCTTCCAAGGGCAATAGGCCTGATCGAGCGCTCACAGGTGTTGTTATCCAGCTCGAGACGCCCGTCGCTGAGATAGCCGCGCGCTTTTGGCATGCGGTTCAGCGCGTAGCGGATCGCTTCGGCCAGCTTGGTTTTACCGGAGATCTTGCGCAGCTGCGCCTGCAGCCAAAGCTCTAACTCATCAAAGACCAGCTTGGCGTTGGCCTGCCGCAGGGTCACACGCTCTTCCGGGGATTTGCCCCGCGTCTCCTTCTCCACAGCATAGAGCTGTGCAATCTGCTTGATCGCCTGTTGGGCAATGGGGGAACCGGTGCGCTCGACCTCGTCGACAAATTTGCGGCGCACATGGACCATGCAGGCTTGCTCATCGGCTTTGCCTTTGCCGAACAAGCCGTTGAACCCGGCAAATCCATCGGCATGGACCGTGCCCGTATAGCCCGCGAGATGGTTGGCGGGGTGCTCGCCCTTCCGATCGACACTGAACTGATACCAGGCGCAGGGGGGTGCTGCCCCGCACCACGGGCGTTCGTCCCGGACGTAACTCCAGAGCCGGGCCGTTTTGGTTTTTGTAGTGTTGGCGCGCACTTGCAGTTTTACGGGGGTATCGTCTGCAAACAGGGCTGGCCCCGCCCGGACCAGTTTGCCGATATGCTCGGCCAGAGGCTCCAGCAGTGCCGTCGTGCGCCCAACCCAGTCGCTGAGCGTGGAGCGGTGCAAATCAACCCCTTCGCGGGCGTAGATCTTGGATTGCCGCTCAAGCGGCAGGTGATCACAATATTTGCCGACCAGCATGTGCGCCACGAGGCCGGGTCCGGGTCGCCCGCGCTCGATCAGGCGCGATGGCAATGGGGCTTGGGCGAAAGCTTCACAGCAGGTGCAGGCCATGCGCGGGCGGATGAAGCGGCGCACAACGAAGTGACCTGGGATATAATCCAGCTCTTGGGTGATATCCTCGCCCACCTGGCGCAGGGTGCCGCCGCATCCAGTGCATGCTTCACCGGGCGACAAGACCTCATCGTGCCGATCCAGATGATCTGGCAGTGGCTTGCGGCTGTGCTGGCGCTTGTTGGTCGGGGTCTCTTCATCACCGGGTGGTTGCCCGGTGAGTTGATCCTTTGCGGCCTGCGCGATCTCAGCATCTTCCGGCAGGTCGAGGGCCAGTTGATCCATGCCCTCTGACTTCGTGCCAAAACGCGCCTTGCGGTGACCATGAAGCTCAGCCTTCAGCTTCTCGATCTGGTAGGCTTGAGACTGGATATGCTGGGCCATCTGCACGCTGATCGCGCGCAGCTCATCAGGATCTTCAGGCAGGGATTTGAAGGCCTCCAGCATGGCATAATTTATACCGGATCACCCCATAAGAGGAAACGCAAAACTGCGCTAAATCCTATGTTTTGTTGAGACTTTGCCTCACCCCGCGACCAGCGGTCGCCAGGTTTTTTGTGGGGTCCGCCAGTCGATCCCTTCGAGCAACATCGACACTTGTGATGGGCTTAGACTGACTTTACCTTCCTTGGCAGCAGGCCAGACAAACCGGCCCCGTTCCAGCCGCTTTGTAAACAGGCAGGCCCCCTGAGAATCCCACCAAATGATCTTCAAAAGATCACCCCGGCGACCACGGAAGACGAACATGTGGCCCGAATACGGGTCCTCGG
>NZ_JBKFEY010000074.1:0-1859 GCF_046507575.1 Pontitalea aquivivens
AATGGCGTTTGAGCGATTCGGCACGAAGGTTGGCGAAAACGATATCCAGATACTTTACCGCGACGTTCAGTCCGATGCGCAGGCAACGGTGTCAGCCATCAATGAACTCGTGACGGTCGAGAAGGTCGACTTCCTGATCGGGCCTGTGGCTAGCCCGATCGTCGCTGCCTCCGTTCCGCCATGGCAGCAGGGGAAGCCGACCTGGATCGTGAACGGCTCCTCGGGCACGCAACTCGAAGAGATCGCTGGTGGAGAGGATGCATTCTTCCACACCTATCCTTTTGCCTACCACTACCACACGTCCGAAGCAGAGGCGCTCGCGCACTACCTCGGCAAGGGCAAGAAGGTCGCGGTAATCTATTCCGACGACGCCTACGGACGCACGCATCTTCCCTACGTTCAGAAATTCTACAAGGAAGCCGGGTTCGAGATCGTCGCCGAAGAGGTGATCCGTACGAACTCACCGGACCTGAACCCTGTTCTTACCAAGATATCCCGGGTGAAGCCCGACATCTTGATCGGTCTGGTGCAGACGACGGATGCCATTACGCTTGCCAAGCAGGTCCACACACGCAAGCTCGATGTGCCCTATCTCGTTGGTACTGCATACACTCAGCTTGAAGAGTGGCAGGATGCCGTGGGCGAGGCTCAGGAAGGCTGGATGGGTGTCACCACCTACCTTCCGGGCGTCAACCATCCGGCCAATCCGGATTTCCCGGAGCTTTTCCCCGAGACCGAAGTCTGGGTCGAAGCCTTCCGCGCCAAATACAACATGGAGCCTGACTTCCTGGATATCGGCCATTACGCCTCGACAGGCATGCTTCTCGTTGCGCTCGACAGGGCCGGCGGTGACAAGGTGAAGGCCGTGGAAGAACTGCGAATCATGGACATCCAGACGGTCAACGGGCGCGGGAAGTTCGAGCCCACCGGGTTTGGAACGAAGCACCAGGCATTCGTCGACATGGTGGTGTTCCAGCGCAGGGGCAACGACAACTTGATCGTTTGGCCTCTGGAGGCCGCGTCCGGCACCATCGAGCCAGTTACCCGCTGACGGGTTCAGACGATAGACGCGCGCATCTACGGATGCGCGCGTCCCTCGCCATTTAACTCGCGGAGCGAACATGGATTTCTTTGGGCAGTTCTTCGTCGACGCGATGCTGCTCGGCGGCCTCTACACTCTTATGGTGATAGGGTTGTCGCTGAGCTTCGGCATCATACGCGTCATCAATTTTGCGCACGGTGAAGCGATCATGCTGGGTGCCTACGCCTCGTTCTGGGCATTGCACGTGGCCGGCATCGATCCGCTCATCGCGCTGCCGCTGGTCATGGTCAGCGGGTTCCTGGTCGGGCTTTTGATCTTCCGCGTCGCGATCCGGCGTGTCCTCGATGCCCCGCACATCAACCAGATTCTGCTTACATTCGGCATCGGTCTGGTTCTCCAGAACGTCGCTCTCATAGCGTGGACGGGCGACGAGCGCTCGGTGAACCCGACCTATGCCTTCTCGTCAGTCATGCTTGGCGACATCGTCATCTCGGTCTCGCGCACCATCGCCTTCGGGGTAGCCGTGGTTATCGTCTGCGGCCTGTTCTTCTGGCTCAAGCGTACCGAGCTCGGTCGGGCAAGTCGCGCGCTTGCCGAGAACGGCGACGCCGCGAAGCTGATGGGTATCAACGTCAACGCGATGTACGGCCTCACTTTCGGTATCAGTGCGGCGCTTGGCGCAGCCACCGGTGTTCTCATGAGCTTCATTGGGGCGATTTCGCCATTCATGGGCTTTCACATGCTCGTCAAGGGTTTCGCGATCATCATTTTGGGAGGACTGGGCTCCATCATGGGCTCCGTCATCGGCGCGTTCGTG
>NZ_JBKFEY010000075.1:0-1529 GCF_046507575.1 Pontitalea aquivivens
CGCACGTGCCATTGGTATTGTCCTTCTATCCTGAGGAGGGCGCCGTCAGGGTTGACCTGCGCCGGTTTCCGGGCGCAACTGCCGGGAAAGACCACGGAGAGCTGCTAAACCCATGTTTGCAAAGTCCAGAGCCGATACTTCACGATCGCCAGAAGCTGCCGACCGTGAGGCACAACTCGCCGACCGGCGCCGCTCGGTCCTGCACGACAGCATGACCATCCGGGGTGAGCTGACCTGCAGCGGGATCGTCGAACTGGCCGGCAGGATCATCGGCGATCTCACGGTCGACACCCTTGTTCTGGCCAGGGGTGGCCGGATCGAAGGCAACGTCCGGGCCCGCAACGTAACGCTCGAAGGCGACCTTGTCGGGACGGTGTCAGCCGAGAGCGTGGTGGTCAAGACCTCCGCCACGGTGAAAGCTGACATCACATGTCAGGCCATCAGCATCGATACCGGCGCCATGATCGAAGGTCGCCTGTCCTGCAAGGCAAAGTGAACCACAAAACTCAACCAAGCGGATCGGCCGTCGAATAGTACAGAACGACCGGGATCACCGCTGCCTTCAGGCTCGCGGCCCCCTCGATGGCCAGGTCCACCGGCTGCGGCGCTTCCGCCTCGATCCAGTCGCACAAGCCGCCTAGCGTCCGGTCGGCGGCAATCACCGCGCCGAGGCTCGCGACCAGCCAATCGAACGCCGCATCGCGCCCCTCGGCCGCCTGCATGATCGCCTCGATCTCGGCACGGTGCTGGTAATGATAGCGCAGCGGCGACAGCGTCACCTCCGGCTCCCCCGGTTCGCCATCGCGCAGGATCAAAAGCCCCTCCCGGCCGATCCGCTCCGGCAGCACCGCGTTGCGCAGCACCACGGCGTCCAGGACCTGAAGCTGGCTGTGCAGCGCCGAAAGGATGGTTTCGCGGGTGGTGGGCATCGCAGGCCTCATGGCGGGGTTGCAAATTCAATCTATGGGCGTATTGAAGACAGCGCACGCCGCGCGCAGCAAGGGCACCTATTCCGAAAAACCTCTTCTGCGCCAATTTGCGACGATCAGGCCGAGAACCGCGTCAATCGCCCGCTCCGCATCCCGCGCCAGATCCAGCCGCTTCGGCAGCTTGACCTGCGGCACCAGAAGGAAGATCGGCACGACGGCGCGCACGTTTGTTTTTCTGAACGCTTTGCGTTCATCGTGATAGCATCGTTCGGGTGATCTGGAGAACTGGAGTCGGAAGATGAACAAGCTGTCACTCCCCTTGGTCCGCGCGCTCGCGGTAAGCCTCTTCTTGCCGGTAACCGCCTGGGCCGAGTTGCCCAATTGGTTGCCGCAGGGCATCACCCTGCCCGAACCGCACGAGGTGCTCATGGATCAACAGATCGGCGCCAGCACCCGCCTGCTCCAGGTGTCGGTGGAAAATGATCCTTCCCCTCTGTTCCCCGACTGGCAAACGGCGCTGGCAGCCGCGGGATATGATCTCAACACCGAGATGATGTTCGATGGACGGCTTCTGTTTTCGAACGCCGAGGTGGAGTCCGG
>NZ_JBKFEY010000076.1:0-1461 GCF_046507575.1 Pontitalea aquivivens
CTGTGGTAGACGGCGGGCTTGTAGCCGAGCCCGCGCAGCAGTTCGATCATTGCATCGATCAGCCCGCGATCGGCATTCGAGAACTCGCACCGCTTTCCGTCTGGCGAGATTGTCCCGTCAGAGTCCATCAGTCCACGGACAAGTTCCAGTCGCTGCCATCGGCTTGCCCGCATATATTCCAGTGGCACATGTTTGTTATCGAGAACATCCAGCTGCCGCAAACGTGTCACGAAGCGCGACCGGAAACATGCCGAAAACGATGCGCCATCCTCGCGACGCATTCGAAATGTCGGATCGATCACGACATTCGCAATCCTGCCCTTTCGCCAATGCGGCAGCCGAAACTCTGCCTCAACACCACAGGCCCGCAGATGATCAACCACTTCGGCATCATCTTCGTGAACCGAGATATGATTCATGATCGACGAACCGTCGCCAAGCCAAAGCCCCAGAAGATAGGGATGCAGGATTAAATCCTGATCCGGCATGTCAACAGGGGCACAGCAGTCGATGGCATAGCGCCGGCGCTTCCCGGCTGCGCCGATGGTTACACGCCCAACCATCTCTGCCGTGCTGAGCGTACGAGCGACGGGACGGTCGTTCGTAAAATCCCACACTGGCCAGCGATGATCCCCATCTGCAACAATTATCTCACCGTCATCAAATACGACCTCGAAGCAGGGCCGATCCACGAACACCGGCGACAGACCGGTGACCTGGCAAATGCGCCCACCTTCGTCATAAAGGAGATCACCTTCGACAATCGAACCCATTGTGGTCCAACCGAACGGGGTAGGAACAGGGGTATCGAGGGCCAGAGGCGCCCCCACCTGCGCAGCCTTCATGAACACCACCCGCTGCGCCGAGTTCGACGGCGAGAGCGCATCCATGATTTCGCGCATGTAGGGCGTGCGCGCTGTGCGATAGCGCCCCGGTTCGGCCGAGGCGCGGGACGACAACCAGCGATGCCGATCGGCCCATTGCGAGACCGTCAGATCCGGATCGGGCCGGATCCCGCTGCCCCAGGCGCGCAGCAACCGTTCAGCGCCCTCGAAACCTGCAACATCGTCATTCAATGCGGGCCCGGATTTCGGCAAGGCTGTCGAGCTGGGCACGGACATGGGTTTCCAAAACCTTCTGCATCTGCGCCGCGGCGACGGTGCCCCCCTCGCCCGAGCCCGCGGTCAGTTCCGAGGCCATGAGCGCCGCCACCCGTGCGGGCCAGGTCACCCAGGCATCGCGTTCCTCGCGCGCGAGCCGGAACATCAGGGTTTCCGCCCGGGCACGGTCGACCAGTTCGCCCTTCAGCTTTTGCAGCCGGATCCGGCGTTCATGCGCCTTCAGCACCTCGTTGGCCGTCCGCGCCTGCAGGAAGGTCATGCCGCCGCCACCTGCCGCCGGCGCCGCCAGCCCCTGTTCGCGCAGGGTTTCGCCCACTGCCGCGACCGCCGCTTCGGGGAC
>NZ_JBKFEY010000077.1:0-1438 GCF_046507575.1 Pontitalea aquivivens
GCGAGAAGGCCATTCGGTGAACCACAAGAAGACGCAACGGATCTACCGTGAGGAAGGCCTGTCCGTGCGAAAGCGGAAGGGCCGCAAGAAGGCCAGTGGCACACGCGCACCCTTGCTGAGCGTGGTCATGCCGAATGCACGCTGGTCTGTCGATTTCGTCCATGACCAGTTCGCGCATGGTAGGCGCTTCCGCATCTTCAACGTCATCGACGATGTAACGAAGGAGTGCCTGGCTGCGGTCGTCGATACCTCCATCTCAGGTCGCCGCGTTGCAAGGGAACTCACAACGTTGATTGAGCGGCGCGGCAAGCCTGGACTCATCGTCAGCGACCACGGCACGGAGTTCACTTCCAATGCGATGCTGGCCTGGAGCGAAGACGCAGGGGTGCCTTGGCACTTCATCGCACCGGGAAAGCCCATGCAGAACGGAATCTGCGAAGCCTTCAATTCCAAGATGAGGGACGAACTCTTGAATGAGACGCTGTTTTTTGGCCTCGACCACGCACGATCTGCCGTCGCGCGCTGGGTCGCTGATTACAACGCAACCAGGCCGCACTCCGCGCTCGGCTATCTCACACCCGCAGCCTATGCTGCCAAACTCACCGCAATGGGCGACCGGCTTCTCGAAACGGAAACGCTCCGCCGCTCGCCCATTGCTCACAACGCGCAACCGCGCCAATTTCAACCATCGGCTCTGGTTTCAGGTGGATGAGTAAAGGGGGTCAGAGCACACCGATCTCGTCTTTGTCACACCACTTTATTGGTATTCTCTGCCGACCGACGCGAAGTTGTATTTGGATTACTGGAGTAAGTGGCTGCGTATTAAGGAAGTCAATTTCCGAGCTGCTATGACAGGCAAGACACTATGGGGCGTATGTGTCATGGCTGATAAGGACGCAAATAAGGCACGCCCGCTGGCTTTGACCCTCGAAACGATTTCAACATACATGAAAATGAATAATGGCGGCATTCTATATGGCAACGGCAGTAGGGGGTCTGCTGCCGGACGGTGCTAAATCCTACGCTAAGCCGATAAAACGCGCCTTCCGTGGTCCCTGAGGTTTCCGTTGGCATCGACGTAGCGATAGAGGGTTACCGGTTTGACACCCAGCTCGGCCGCGAGGGCGGCGACTGAAGTGTCCCTGTTTGACATGGCCGCTTGGGCCAGGCGGACCTGAGCCTTGGTCAGTGCGAACTTCCTTCCGCCTTTTCGACCGCGCGCCCGGGCGGCTGCGAGACCTGCCATGGTGCGTTCCCGGATCAGGTCGCGCTCGAACTCCGCCAGGGTCGCGAAGATGCCGAAGATCATGCGACCGGCCGAGGTGGTGGTGTCGATTTCAGTGCCTTGACCAGTCAGCACGCGCAGGCCGATGCCTCGATCCGACAGGTCACGCACGGTGTTGACCAGGTGGGTCAGCGTGCGCCCGAGCCTGTCCAG
>NZ_JBKFEY010000078.1:0-1408 GCF_046507575.1 Pontitalea aquivivens
CATGCCCTCACACCTTTGCGGTCAGTTCCGGCACTGCTGCGAACAGATCCGCGACCAGGCCATAGTCGGCGACCTGGAAGATCGGGGCCTCTTCGTCCTTGTTGATCGCGACGATAACTTTGCTGTCCTTCATGCCGGCCAGGTGCTGGATCGCGCCGGAAATACCGACCGCGATATACAGGTCCGGCGCCACGACCTTGCCGGTCTGGCCGACCTGCCAGTCGTTCGGGGCAAAGCCACTGTCCACCGCCGCGCGGGATGCGCCCACCGCCGCGCCCAGCTTGTCGGCCAGCGCGCCGATCAGGGCAAAATCCGCCTCGGACCCGACGCCGCGACCGCCCGACACCACGATCTTGGCGCTGGTCAGTTCGGGCCGGTCCGATGCCGCGACCTTGTCTTCGACCCAGGCCGACAGGCCCTTGTCGCCCGCGGGCGACACCGTCTCAACCGGGGCTGCGCCGCCGGTGCCCGCCGCCTCAAACGACGCGGTGCGCACCGTCAGAACCTTGACCGGGTCTGCCGATTTCACCGTCTGGATCGCGTTGCCGGCATAGATCGGGCGTTCGAACGTGTCGGCATCGACGACCCCGGTCACATCCGACAAAATCATCACATCGAGAAGTGCCGCGATCCGCGGCAGGGCATTTTTCGCCGCCGCGGTCGAGGGCGCGACGATATGCGTGACCCCGCCGGCCAGCGACAGGACCAGATCGGCCAGCGGCTCGGCCAGGGCATGGGCCGCGTCGTCGGCCACAAGCACCCTGGCCACGCCATCCAGACCCGCCGCCGCGGATGCCGCCACATCCACGCCCGACCCCGCGACCAGAACCGTCACCGGACCCAGCGCCTTCGCCGCCGACAGCGCCTTGGCCGTCGCGTCCAGCGCCAGGTCGCCGCCATTCACCTCTGCAATCAGAAGAACCGACATCAGATCACCCCCGCGTCTTTCAATTTGCCCACCAGCTCATCGACCGAGGCCACCCTGATCCCCGCCGACCGGCCCGCCGGTTCCGCCGTTTTCACGACGGTCAGCCGCGGCGAAACGTCCACGCCGTAATCGGCCGCGGTCTTTTCTTCGAGCGGTTTCTTCTTTGCCTTCATGATGTTGGGCAGGCTGGCATAGCGCGGCTCATTCAGCCGCAGGTCCGCCGTCACGATCGCCGGCAGCTTGACCGAAATGGTCTGCAGCCCGCCGTCAACCTCACGCGTCACCTTCGCCGTATCGCCCTCGACCACCAGTTCCGAGGCAAAGGTCGCCTGGCCCCAGCCCAGCAGCGCCGCCAGCATCTGGCCCGTCGCGTTCATGTCATTGTCGATCGCCTGCTTGCCCGCGATCACCAGGCCGGGCTGTTCCTCGGCCACGACCTTGGCCAGGATCCTGGCCACCGCCAGCGGTTCGATGTCCTGG
>NZ_JBKFEY010000079.1:0-1345 GCF_046507575.1 Pontitalea aquivivens
CCCGCCTTAATCGACGATGGTGGCCTCGGTCGCGGCGCGCAGTTCGGCCTCGGTGACGCCATCGGCCAGTTCGACGATGTGCAGGCCCTTGTGGCCCACATCCAGCACGCCCAGGTTGGTGATGATGCGGTCCACCACGCCCTTGCCGGTCAGCGGCAGGGTGCAGTCGTGCAGCACCTTGGATTCGCCGGCCTTGTTGGTGTGGTCCATCACCACCACCACGCGCTTGACGCCCGCGACCAGGTCCATCGCCCCGCCCATGCCCTTGACCAGCTTGCCCGGGATCATCCAGTTCGCCAGATCGCCGCGTTCGCTGACCTCCATCGCGCCCAGGATCGCCATCGCGATCTTGCCGCCGCGGATCATCGCAAAGCTGGTGGCGCTGTCGAAATAGGCGGTCTGCGGCAGTTCGGTGATCGTCTGCTTGCCGGCGTTGATCAGATCGGGGTCGACCTGGTCCTCGGTCGGGAAGGGGCCGATGCCCAGCATCCCGTTTTCCGATTGCAGCGTCACGTTAACCCCTTCGGGGATGTAATTGGCCACCAGCGTCGGAATGCCGATGCCAAGGTTCACATACATCCCGTCGCGCAGTTCCTGTGCCGCGCGGGCGGCCATCTGGTTGCGGTCCCATGCCATGATGCGTTCCCCCTCAGGCTGCGCGGGTGGTGCGCTGTTCGATGCGCTTTTCGTGCTGGCCCTGGATCAGGCGGTGCACATAGATGCCGGGCAGGTGGATGTGGTCGGGGTCCAGGCTGCCCAGCGGCACGATTTCCTCGACCTCGGCCACGCAGACCCGCCCGCAGGTCGCCGCCGGCACGTTGAAGTTGCGCGCCGTCTTGCGGAAGATCAGGTTGCCCGAGGTGTCGGCCTTCCAGGCCTTGACGATCGCCAGATCCATCACCAGGCCGGTTTCCAGGATATAGGTTTCCCCGTTGAAATCCTTGTGGTCCTTGCCGTCCGCGATGACCGTGCCGACGCCGGTTTTCGTGTAGAAGCCCGGAATCCCCGCGCCACCCGCGCGCATCCGTTCGGCCAGCGTGCCTTGCGGGTTGAATTCCAGTTCCAGTTCACCCGACAGGTACTGGCGCATGAATTCCGCATTCTCGCCAACGTAGGATGAGATCATCTTCCTGATCTGCCGGGTCCTGAGCAGGATGCCCAGGCCGAAATCATCCACCCCGCAATTGTTCGAGGCGATGGTGATGTCCTTCGTCCCCGCGTCGCGGATCGCCGCAATCAGCAGCTCGGGGATGCCGCAAAGCCCGAATCCCCCGGCTGCCATCGTCATACCGTCGTGCAAAAGCCCCTCAAGGGCCTCTGCCGCGGTCCCGTAGACCTTGTTCAT
>NZ_JBKFEY010000008.1:0-120987 GCF_046507575.1 Pontitalea aquivivens
CAATTGAAGGAGCAGAAAATGCAATATCGAGTGGTTGAAGTCGGCTATAAGGTTGTCAAGATTGGGCGCCATGTGGCCTCATGTTCACTGAGTGCCCTGTCGTGCGGCGGAATGGCCGCGCTTTCGGTGCCCGCGCTGAGCGGCATGATCGCTCTGGGGTCGGTGTCGGCCGTTGCGGCAGATCCGTCCGGTTTGCCTGACGAGATTGCATTGTCGGGTGGTCTTGCCGGCGACATCAACGGTGACCTGGGCACCGGCTATCTGATCTCGGGCGATGATCGCTTCGGCGGCAGCCCGACGATCACCATCGGCCAGGGCGATACGCAGTCGCTGGTCCACAACTTCAACACCACCGGCGGTGCGGGCTCGGGCGGTGGCGCGGGTCTGGGCGGTGCGTTCTTTGTCGACAAGGGCGCTACGCTGACCGTCATCAATACGGATTTCAAGAGCAACCGCGTTCAGGGCGGCACCGGCGGTTCTGAACCTGCTTTGCGCTTTTATGACAGCACGATGAACGTGACGGGGCAAAGCGTCGAACTGCCGTCCATGCTGATTTCCTCGACGCTTGAATATAGCTCGCTGTCCTACGATGCGGATGCCGGAACCTATGCGTTTGACCGCGTGAACGTGAACCCCGATGCGACGGGTATGCTGTATAAAAACTCGCAGGTCTATTTCAGCGGTTATGGGCAGTCCGCACGGCTTGATCGTGTGCTCAGCGGCTCGGGTGTTGTTGAGCTCGATGCGCCTGTGTCGATTGCGTCAGGCGATGTTCTGCGCCTGACAGAGGCGTTTGACACCGTTGGCGGCAATGTTGCGATCTCGGGGACGACGATCAGCTTCAACTATGCGATGCATGATAGCAATCTTTCCGACCCTGACACAGGGATGGAGGTCGACGTCCCGACTGGTCTTTCCGATCTCTCGATCGGGTCCGTCGTCGTCGCAGGCATGTCCGACCGCACGGCGCTTCAAGGCGCGGTGGTGACGGGCATCGACTATTATACCGCGGCCGACGACCAGACTGCGGGGGCAAACGGTAACCTGCAGGGCAAGATCAAGTCGATCACGCTTGATAAGACGCTGTCTTCCCCCGGTGCTCTCAGCACTTTTGACGTGATCAAGGCGCCTTCATTTGATGCATCGCAATATTATATTACCACCGTTGACAACGAACAGGTGATCAACGTCACCAGTTCTCTGGGGACCTATCGCACAGGTATGAGCGTCAACTGGACCGATGCCGACGGTGTTGACCGGACATCGATCATCGCCAGTGTGTCGCAAGACGGTCGCTCGTTCGTTCTGGACACACCGTTGGGTGACCGCGTGACGGGCTTTGACGCCGTTGAAAGCCCGATGGTTGCCGGCAACCAGGTTCGTATCGAAGGGGCATCTTCGCTATTCTCGGTCGACCAGACGGTTTTCGTACCCGGTGAAGATGGTGCCGCCTTTACCGGCACCGTTACCGCGATTGACGGTGACGTCGTTACCATCGTACCGGCAAGCGGCAGCACTGGCCAACTGGCTGATTTTTATGACCCCGCGATCGGGCTTGCGATCAAGACGGCCACCACCACTGTGGCCGACGGCGGCAATGCCATCACGGTGCGGTTTGATACCTCGTCGATGTCTGCGGACAAGATCAGCGCCTTGCTGAACGGACGGCTTGTCGAAGGGGCATCGTTTGGCGAAGGCACCACGATTACGGGCGTTTCGGTCGGCAATGGCACTGTAACGCTCAGCTTGTCGGATGCCATCGACGCAGATGCCACGATTGAATACTTCAAGCTTTATTCGCCGCTCTCGACCGGGGGCAGCATGAACAACATCACGCTGCCAGGCGCACAGGATGATGATGCGAGTGGTGGTGATGGCTACTCGGCAAACTGGCTAAGCACCTTCTTTAACGAAGGCGAAGGTGTTGACGGCACGAACGGCGCCCCCGCAGGCGATGCGACTAACGGTGCCGGTTTCAACGGTGGCGATGGCGGCAACGGCAGCGATGGTCAGCCTGTCAACTTCTGGCTGATGTATGACCTGGCCTCTGCGGTCGCCGGAACGGTCACTGCGACCCAGGGCATCACTCTGGCCTCTCTCGATCTGACGGCGGCGCTTAACCCGGACCCGGTTGTCGGTGCGGCCGTGGGGCTTCCGGACCCGGCCGAAATTGCCAAGGCGTCGATGGGCGTCAGCCAGGCGAGTATCGACATGACGTTCGCAATTGCGGATCTCGCGCTGGCCACGGTTAACGTGGGTTACTGGGCCGCGCAACTTGGGCAGGGTCTGGCCGGCCTTGGCGGTGCGGGCGGCGACGGCGGTGACGCGAGCGGTGGCGCCGACTTCTTCGGTGGCGGCGAAGGCGGTGCCGGTGGTGACGGCGGCGATGGTGCGATTTCGATCAGCGACGGCGGCGACGGCGGCGAAGGCGGTCAGGGCGGCGCTGGCGGCTTTGGCGCTGGCGGTGGTCAGGGCGGCGCCGGTGGCGCGGCCGGTGCCAACGGATTTGCCGCGGACGGCAATCCGGGCGACGGCGGCTTTGCAGGCTTTGGTGCGGGCGAAGGTGCCAATGGCGACGGCCTTTTCGGGGGCGGCGGTGATGGTCTTGGCGGCGCGATCTTCGTGCGCGAAGGTGGCACGCTGCTGATCCAGGGCAATTCGCTGTTCGAACTCAATTACGTCGCAGGCGGCAGCACGACCAGCCAATTTGGTGAGGCAGGGTCGTCCGCAGGTTCGGACCTGTTCATGATGAAGGGGGCGAATGTGCGCCTGGAGCCGGGCCTTGGCAACGAGATCCGCTTTGAGGGGGATATCGCGGACGACAGTCTTGCGACCAATGATGGCTTCATGAATGCCGCCGGTGACGGCGCTGATCTGACGATTGCCGGCGATGGCGGCCTGGTGGTCTTCAACGGCGAGAACACCTATTCCGGCAACACCATCCTGCAAGGTGCAACGCTGACCGCGCTTATGGGCGAGGGCGTCCACGACGCGTCGCTGATGCGGTTCAACGGCGCGGGTATTTCCACCGTCGGCGGCAACGGTACGCTGGGGCTTGGCACGGTTGGTACCTTCCTGCTGCAAGAGGACTATGTGCGCCGCGCAGGCACCGACCCATCGGAAACCGCATGGACCGGATCGGGCGGCTTCGCCTCGGGGCTTGAGGATGGTGTGGTCGTCACGCTTGGTCAGCTTGACGCGGAAACCGGTCGCGGTCAGGCGCTCAAATGGGGCCATGATGGCTTCTTTGTTTCCAGCTCGACCACGGGTGCTGGCGTCAACGGCACACTGACCTTCGGCTCGGAGCAGTCGGTCGGTTCGGTCAAGTTTACCAACAACGTAAACCTGAACGGCTATGATGGCAGCGGCGAAGGCGCGATTGGTCGTGTGGCAGTTTACAACACCGGCGCCATGGACGCTTCGACGGCGACCCTTTCGGGCCAGTGGACCAACGGTGGCCTTTTGGTCGGCGATGCCAAAGCGGGCACGGCATATGATGGCAACCTGTTCATGACGGGAACCAACGCCCTGTCGCATCTGCATCTGGCCAGCGGTCGCTTGTCGACCTATGCGGGTCTGTCCGGCGCGGGCAAGCTGATGGC
The DNA here is from genome assembly GCF_046507575.1 of Pontitalea aquivivens. Classification (NCBI taxonomy): domain Bacteria; kingdom Pseudomonadati; phylum Pseudomonadota; class Alphaproteobacteria; order Rhodobacterales; family Paracoccaceae; genus Pontitalea; species Pontitalea aquivivens. The sequence continues at coordinate 3,603 of NZ_JBKFEY010000008.1, forward strand.
GTCGGGTTCGGATCTGGTCGTCTATGACAACAGCACGCTCGACACTTTTGGTGCCGAGACGGCGGGCACCGCGACGGTGCTTGGCGGCGGCGCCTGGAATGTCGCCGGTTCGGCCACGACCTCGGGTGCGGTGGTCAACAGAGGCACGATTACGCTTCTGGGGTCGCGCGTCTGGTCCTCGACACTGTTCGATCAGGATTTCAGCCTGACGCCCCTGCTCGAACAGAACGGGCTGGACTACACCGACGAAGATTTCGAGGCCTGGGACGGCACCCTGTCGGTGGGCGGCAACCTTATCAACACCGCAGATGCGGTTTTCGCGCAGCTGGGTTCTGTCCAGGTGGACGGCAGCGTGGCGAACGCGGGCCGCTGGGTCGGTGCGGGTGCGATCGGCGTTGGCGGGAACATGGTCAATACGGGCAGCGTCACGCACGATTCGGGCAGCGACGAGACGGTCACGGTCGCGGGCGATGTGGGCAACGCGGGCGGCTGGGTGCAGCGCGGTTCGATGCAGGTGGATGGGACCTTCGTCAATACCGACAGCTTCGCACTCGAAGGGTCGCTCGCTGTCGGTGAGGACCTGGTAAACGGTGTCGAGCGCGATGGTGAAGAGGTTGTCTCGGTTGGTATCTTCGAACAGGCCGGCGGTGTCGTTGTCGACGGCGGCATTGAAAACGACGGTTTCTGGCGCACGGCGGATGATGTCTCGATCGAGGCGCTGGATCTGACGGGTTCGGGGCTGTTCTGTCTGTCGGCAAGCCAGCAGGGCACAGCAGCCACCTGTGATGAGGGTGACGCACAGACGCTTGACATCACCCTGGCGCTAGACAGCACCTTTGACGGTGCTTTCGTCGGGGCGGGTAACCTGAACAAGAGCGGCGATGCCGTTCTGACCCTGTCGCAAGCGCAGGCGTTCGGGGGCACGCTGACGGTCAAGGAGGGCGGCATCGTTGCAGATTCGACGATGAGCGATGATCTCGACATCGTTCTGGACACTGGCGCAACCTATCTGGCCAATGTGACCGACACAGTGAATTCGGTCCACAACATGGGCACGTTCACCATCGCCGGCGATGCATCGTTCACCACCACGGGCGGCTTTTACAACGGCAGCCCGAACACCGTGTATATGAACGCGGATATCACAACCCTGACCGAAGACTTTGACAACTCGGGTCGTGTCGTCGTGAACGGTGAGCGTGTGCTTTCCGCTGGTGGCACGGATGAGAACGCAGCTGGTCTGACGGGCGACGAAAACGGCGACTTCGAGATCGGTACTGCTGATCAACTGACTGTCATCCAGAATGGCGACACCACCTATGCCGGGAAAATCTCGGATGTTTCGGGTGATGAGGAAGAGAGCGGCACCTTCATCAAGGCCGGCGCCGGAACCCTGACGCTGCAAGGCGATGTGACCGTGCTTGACATTGTCATCGCGGAAGGCGCGCTTGCACTTGACGGGGCCAATATCATCCACCAGTCCGCGGTGGTCGATGTGCGCGCCAATGCGGCGCTGGAACTGGTCGCGGGCGATCAGTCGATCGACCAGCTGTTGGGGGCGGGCTATGTGAACCTTGGTGGCAATGACCTCGACATCCGTTATGGCGGCGCGTTCTCGGGCACGATCAGCGGCAAAGGTACGGTCAACGTTCTGGAGGGCGATTTCAACGTCAGCGGAACGCTTACCAGCTCATCGGAAGATTCATCATTCGTCGTTCGCGACGGTGCAACGACGACGGTTGGCGCAAGCGGCTCGCTTGATGTGCAAACCCTTGAGGTTATCGGCGATCTTTATCTGGCTGGTCAGGGGACCTCGCATGTTTCGGCCAACACGGCCAGCGTATCGGGTACCCTCCGCGGTAACGGTCGGATCGACGCCTCGACAACCATCATCGCGGGCGGCCGCCTGTCGCCCGGTAACTCGCCGGGTATGCTGACCTTCTCGGATCTGACGCTCGACAGCGGATCGAACACGCTTCTTGAGATTGTGAATACCGGGGATTCTGCGGTTGCCGGTACCGACTATGACCGGATCAACATCTCTGAAGGCGGCATGCTGACCATCAACTCGGGTGCGACACTCGATATCGCGGATAGCGCGGGGGCCTCGCTGGGCCAGACCACGCATGTGATGGACTTCGACACCTTTGCGATCCAGGGCTATTTTGGCAGCGTGACCACCACGGCCCAGAACGGCGGGGTCCTTAACCTTGCCACGGGCAACGTTGTCAGCCTTGGCGCGCAAACGCTGGGCCAGCTTGAAGGTCTGGCCGGCAACGACAACCAGCGTGCGATGTATTCGGGTCTGATGGTGAACGATGCAGGCGGTGTCGCGCAGTTCTACGGCGGCCGTTTCGCCGAATACCTGACCCAGACCTGGGCGCAGAACGGTGACGTGGGTTCGGTGTTCGAAAAAGCCTCGCCCGAGGTCTATGCAGGTTTCTCTGGTGGGGCTCAATCCGCCGCGCTGAACGCCATGCCTGATTGGGTCAGCGGCTTTGTCGGCGGGGCGGGTACGCATGGTGCGTTTATCGACGTGTCGAACAGCCATTTTGCCGCGAATGACAACGCCGGTGCCAACATGCCGTTTGGTGTTTCTGCCACCGGGTCGCAGGTTGGCTTGCGCATGTCGGGCAGCGATCTCAGCGTGGTGCTCAGTCTTGGCACCGCCACAACCAGGCTTGAAGGGGATTACCTTCGTGCAGATGGCGACGGCATGAGCTGGGGCGCCACAGTGGTGGGGGCCTTGCCGGGCAGTGAAAACACGGTCTGGTTTGCCGGGTTCCAGCATGCCCAACTGACCTTCGACGGCACTCGCGTTTCAAACGGCGGTATGGTTGACTTCTCTGAAGTCGACAGCTCGGCCACGCAGTTCAACATCGGACTGGAATATAATCGTGCGGTCCGTAACGTTGATCTGGGGCTGCGTGCCAACCTCACTTTCGGCTCTTCGGACTCGGATGCGTTCTCCGAAATGGCGGCGAACGGGAATATGCTCGACGCCATGGCGGTAGAGAGCGTTAATGCCGACTATGCGCGCTTCGATCTGGGAATCAAACTCAGCACTGAGGTGCGCGAGGGGACCTCATTCTTTGGCACGCTGGATGTGTCTGTCCCGTTGAACGATCGCAACGTTGCGGTGGCGGCGTCCTATGACAATGGCCAGGGCGCCATTGGTGTCAACTCGGTGGGGCTCGACAAGACCAGCTTCGCGGCCAGCGTTGGTGTCAACCAGCACATCTCGGAAACCGGGATGCTGTCGGTCAGCGTAGGCGCCGAAAGCGCATGGGACGGCGGCACCGATATGAGGGCCAGCCTGTCGGCGCGGTTCGACTTCTGACGCCTGGCGGCGGCCACCGCCGATCGGCTACAGCGCGCCGCCCCGGAAATGGGGTGGCGCGTCTCATTCAAGGATTGCGTCACTTGGTGCGTCGCAGCGGTTAACAGCCCGTATCCTGGCGTCAGGGGGCGCTGATCCGCCGTATGTTGACCTTCGGCTTTTTCTGGCGGCGAGATCTGGGGGGCTGAAGGTCTGCACAACCCGCTTCGGCCCCGATGTCGTGGTTGATCCGCAAAACAAGGGCACGAGCCACTGTCTTGTCGATGTGACCATCAGGGGAGAGATCATGCCCGGCAACGGTCAATCGTCCTGCGCGGTCAGGTCAAGGCATCTGGCAGCTTGGCGCGCATCGCCGCGCGGCGGTCGAACCGCGCGCCATCGGCGGTGAAGGTGCCGTCGCCCACGGCATGTAGCAGCCGCCTGTCCGCCCGGGCGCTGTCGATATGGGCCGCGACCCCCTGAAGCAGCACCAGGTTCAGTCGTTCGATGATTTCGTCGACCCGGCATTCGATATTGGCCAGGCATTCCCCGATCAGCGGCGCCCCGACATGGCGGGCGGGCAGGGGGGTCAGGCCGAAGCGCGCGAATTTGTCGGTATCGGCGCCCGAACAGGTCCCGATGCCCACGACCGTGTCGATCATGTCTGCGGTCGGGATCGCCAGCACGCAATCGCGCCGGTCGCACAGTGCGGCCCACGAATGGTTCCACGGCCCCGTGGTCAGCGCGAATTCGGCGTCAAAGCCGCGCGCCATGGTCCAGGTGATGGTCATGATGTTGGGCCGTGTCCCGTCATGCGTCGTGACCAGAACCACCGGGCCGGGTTCGATCAGGGTAAAGGCGCGGGCAAGTGGCAGCGGGTCCATTGGCATCCTCCGGCGATCAGGGGGGCGGGCAGGGGGGCGGGGCGCATTGGGGGCGGGGTGTATTGGCCACCATGCTAACCCGAAGTGCCGCGCGATGCACGCATCCCCCCGGCCCTGGCCGAAGGCGGAGGTCAGGGGCCCGATCGCCTAGCGGATCAGCACGACCGGCACCTTGCAGGACCGGATCATTTCCGTTGTCGTCGATCCGATGATCAGGCTGCGGATGCGCGAATGGCCATAGGCGCCCATCACCAGCATGTCGAAGGGTGCGTCCTCGACCAGGCGCGCAAGGGCGGTGTCCGGCTGACCCGGCAGGACCGCGGTATCCGCCGCGATCCCCGCCGCGATCAGTGTCGCCCGGGCCTCGGCCAGCGCCTGCGTGATCTCGGCCGTTTCCGGGCCCACGCTTGCCACCTGCACCGAAAGTCCCTGAAACAGCGCGCTCTGCGCGATGTGATCGACCGCCTTGCGCGCCGGGGCGCCGCCGTCAAAAGCGACAAGCACCCGGGAAACGGGGCGGAACGCGCGTGCGGCAACGACCACGGGCTTGTGGCAGGCGCGCACCAGCCGTTCAAGGTTCGACCCCAGATGGCCGCGGGCGAAATCCGCCGCCTCGCCGCGCTTGCCGATCACGATGACGCGGGCATCGCGCTCTACCTCGGCCACGGTTTCGACGATGTCGCCGTGGCGCAGGCGGGTGGTGACCCCGGTCACGCCGGCCTGTTCCACAAGGGCACGGGCATCGTCCAGAATGGCCCGGCCCCGCTGGCTGATCAGCCTGGCGCGCTGGGCGTCAAGTTCGGCCAGTTCCTGCAGCAGCGCCGTGCGCGCGCCCAGGGCGATGGCGCCGGACCGATCCTGGGTTTCGGCCCGCCCGCTGCGGCCAAGGACGTGGATCAGTTCCACCGGCGCCCCGGTGCGGCCCGCGATCCAGGCCGCGTGTTCGCAAACGCTGGCGGAATAGATCGACCCGTCGACAAGCGCGATGATCTTTTGCGGTTGGTTGGTCATGGTCCCGTCCCCCTTAATGCGCCATCAGCTTGTCGATCACGCCGGGCTTGTCATGCACGGCCAGCCTGTCGACGATGGTTTCGGATGCGGCGTTCATGCCGACGATGTCCACCCCGGCCCCGTCCCGGCGGAATTTCAGCACCGCCATGTCCAGCGCCTGCACGCTGGAAATATCCCAGATATGCGCGCGGCTGACGTCGATCACCACGCGGTCCAGCGCCTCGCGGAAATCGAAGGCGGCCATGAAATCCTCGACCGAGCCATAGAACAGCTGGCCTTCGACCACATAGGTCCGTTCGCGCCCGTCGGCCGAGGCGGTCGAGGTCACCCTGAACAGCTGCGCGATCTTGGCGGCAAAGAAGATGCCCGACAGCAGCACCCCCACCAGCACGCCGATTGCCAGGTTGTGGGTCCAGACCACGGTCACCACGGTGGCCAGCATCACGATCGACGACGATCGCGGATGCGTCGCCAGGTTGCGGATCGAGGACCAGGAAAACGTGCCGATGCTGACCATGATCATGATCGCCACCAGCGCGGGCATCGGGATGCGCGCGACCCAATCGCCCAGAAAGACGACAAGTATCAGCAGCACCACCCCCGCGGTAAAGGCCGACAGCCGCCCCCGCCCGCCGGATTTCACGTTGATCATCGACTGCCCGATCATCGCGCATCCCGCCATGCCGCCGATGAACCCGGTCGCGGTATTGGCAATGCCCTGGCCGATGCATTCCTGGTTGCGGTCGGTTTTCGTGTCGGTCAGCTCATCCACCAGTTGCTGCGTCATCAGGCTTTCCAGCAGGCCCACCACCGCCACCGCCACCGAATAGGGCAGGATGATCGCCAGCGTTTCCAGCGTCAGCGGGATGTCGGGGATCAGGAAGACCGGCAGCGTATCGGGCAGCGCGCCCATGTCGCCTACGGTGCGCACATCCCAGCCAAAGGTCATGCTCAGCGCGGTCAGCACAAGGATGGTCACCAGCGGCGAGGGGATCGCCCTGGTCACCCGCGGAAACAGATAGATGATCGCCAGTCCCGCCGCGACCAGCGCATAGGTCAGCCAGGTCACCTTGCGCGGGTCCAGTTCCGGCAGCTGCGCCATGAAGATCAGGATGGCCAGCGCGTTGACAAACCCCGTCATCACCGATTTCGAGACATAGCGCATCACGAAGCCCAGCCGCAAAAGCCCCGCGCCGATCTGGATCAGCCCCGCCAGCACGGTGGCCGCCAGCAGGTATTGCAGCCCGTGGTCGCGCACCAGCGTCACCATCAGCACCGCCGTTGCGGCCGTCGCGGCCGAGATCATCCCCGGCCGCCCGCCGGCGAAGGCGGTCAGCACGGCGATGGAAAAGCTGGCGTAAAGCCCGACCTTGGGGTCAACGCCCGCGATGATGGAAAAGGCGATCGCCTCGGGGATCAGGGCAAGGGCCACGACAAGACCCGACAGCAGGTCGGCGCGGATATTGCCGAACCACTGGGCGCGATAGGCATCGATTGAAAACATGCAATTCTTCCCGAACGGCCCGAACGGAAATCTTTGGCGGGGCCGTCATCCAAACAGGGTTTGGTCTGGTTGTCCGGCGGATCGGCGGCCGGAAGAGCCAGCCGGGGATCGCACCCGGCTCCGTGTTCGCTGCGGCCGCAATAGTGTCATCCGCGCCTGATGCCAAGCCCCCCGGGCCTGTCCGGTGTCGATGCCGCGCCGGACGGGCGCGGGGGCGGGTCCGCTCAGCCGTGCTTGATGAAGGTTCCGTTCTGCAGTTCACGCATGGCCTGGCGCAGTTCGTCCTGGGTGTTCATCACGATCGGGCCATGCCAGGCCACGGGTTCCTGGATCGGGCGGCCCGTCATCAGCAAAAAGCGCAGCCCCTCATCCCCGGCCTGAACGGTGATTTCGTCGCCCGCACCGAACCGGATCAGCGTGCGGTTGCCGGTCATGTCGCGGATGTTCAGCTCTTGCCCGCGGAATTCCTTTTCCACCTTGATCCCCACCGGCGTGCTGGCATCGCGGAAGGTGCCCGATCCGGCAAAGACATAGGCCAGCGCATTGGCGCGCGTGTCCACCGGCAACACCTTGCGCCGTCCCGCCGGAACCGAGACATCCAGCAGCATCGGATTGGCCGCGATCCCGTCAACCGGGCCGGTCTTGCCCCAGAATGATCCGATGATGACCCTGACCACCGTGCCGTCATCGTCAATCTCAACAGGGATGTCGCTGGACGAGACATCCTGATAACGCGGGTTTGTCATCTTCAGCGCGCCGGGCAGGTTGGCCCACAGCTGAAAGCCATGCATCCGGCCCTGGCCGTCGCCCGAGGGCATTTCCTGATGCACGATGCCGGAACCGGCGGTCATCCATTGCACGCTGCCCGGGCCCAGAAGGCCGCGGTTGCCCAGCGAGTCGGCATGTTCCACCTGACCTTCCAGCACATAGGTGATCGTCTCGATCCCGCGATGGGGATGCCAGGGAAAGCCCCGCGAATACAGCCGCGGATCGTCGTTGCGGAAATCGTCCATCATCAGGAACGGATCGGTCAGCGACGGATCGCCGAAGCCGAAGACCCGGTGCAGGTGAACGCCCGCGCCCTCGATCGCGGGTTGGGCGCGGCTGGTGGCGGCGACTGGTCTGAAGGTCATGTGATGCTCCATACGGCTTTGGGATGAATGTGGGGCATCCGGGGCAACAATCAAAGCCATGCGTTTTCGCCAGGTGCTGTGCATCTGCGCACAGGATGCGGCGGGGCTGACAAAGCGATCCGGATCATTCCGGCGCGGGCGGGCCCGCCCGCCGCCGCTTGCGGCCTGATGCACGGGCCCTGTGCGCAGATCCGCGTTGCCAGGGGGCGACAAGCCCTTATGCTTGCACGGTCATGAAAAGCACGGGGCCATGAAGGGATGAGGTAATGGGCAAGCTGGTGAACGGCACATGGGACAGCGCCTGGTATGATACCGGCGCGACCGAGGGCCGGTTTGAACGCGACACCGCGCGCTTTCGCAACTGGATCACCGCGGACGGCAGCGCGGGGCCTTCGGGGATGGGCGGCTTTGCGGCCGAAAGCGGGCGCTATCACCTCTATGTCTCTTACGCTTGCCCCTGGGCGCATCGCACGCTGATCTTTCGCGCGATCAAGGGGCTTGTTCCGCATATCGACGTTTCGGTTGTGCATCCCGACATGCTGTCCGACGGCTGGACCTTTGACACCGGCTTTCCCGGCACGACCGGGGACCGGCTTTACGGGCAGGCTTACTTGCGCGACATCTATACCCGCGCGCAGCCCGATGCCACGGGGCGGGTGACGGTTCCGGTCCTGTGGGACCGGCAGCGCGAAACGATCGTCAGCAACGAATCCTCGGAAATCATCCGTATGTTCAACGCGGCTTTCGACGGCCTGACGGGCAACCGCGCCGATTACTGGCCCGCCGATCTGCGCGACGGGATCGAGGCGATGAACGCGCGCATCTATCCGGCGATCAACAATGGCGTCTACCGGGCGGGCTTTGCCACCACGCAGGCCGCCTATGACGAGGCCGTGCATGAGGTTTTTGCCGGGCTCGACTGGCTGGAAGGCCATCTGGCCGCCAACCGCTACCTGATGGGTGTGCGCCTGACCGAGGCCGACTGGCGGCTGTTCACCACCCTGATCCGGTTCGATCCGGTCTATCACCTGCATTTCAAGTGCAACCGCAAGCGGCTGATCGACTATCCGAACCTCTGGGCCTATACGCGCGAATTGTATCAGCTGCCCGGCGTGGCCGGGACGGTCAACCTGGACCATATCGTGCGCCATTACCATTACAGCCACGATACGATAAACCCCAACCGCATCATCCCGATCAACCCGGTGCTGGACTATATGCAGCCGCACGGACGGGCCTGATCGCGCGCCCCGCCGGCGCGGATGCAACACGCGAAGCGTGCGCACACGCAGATGTGCGGATGTGTCGTCAGCGCGGCAGCCGATCCGGGCCGGGTGCCCCGGCGCTTGCTTTTCGCCGCTGCCGGGCGCAGACTTTGGTTACCTGAAACCCCGTGTGGCCTGTATCCGTATCTGCCCGGTTGGTTGCCTGATGGCATTGCCAAGGGAATTCCGGGCCAAGGGAATTCGGGGCCACGGGAATTCGGGGTGTATGGATGTGCGATTGGCCCGGACCCCGGGCACCAGCGTTCCAGAATGCTTCCGCAAGGTCCATGGACAGGGAGGGTTCCACATCATGGCACAGGATTTCAGCACCCCGCGGGAGCGGATGTATCTGCCGTCGCTTGCCGGGTTCTATTCGGAATTTGCCCAGCCCTTCGGCTGGCTTGCCTTCCGCATTGTGATTGGCGGCTGGCTGGCGGTCGAGGGCTGGCACAAGATCCAGCACCCGATGGCCATGGCAGGCTTTGTCGAAAGCATCGGTTTCTGGCCGGGCTGGCTTTTTTCGCCCCTGGTCGCGGTCACGAATTTCCTTGGGGGGGTGTTGATCGTCCTGGGTTTTCTGACGCGGCCCGCGGCGTTGGCCAATGCGGTGATGTTGTTGGTGACCTATTGGTTTCATGTCACCCATCCCTATGGCGATGCGTTCCTGACCCCGGCGGGGGTCGCCTATCTTGCGGCGAACCCGGATCTGCTGACCCCGGCCGGTCAGGCGCGGTTGTTGTCCGATGGTGGCGCGGCCTTTCTGGCGGGCCCGACCGGGGTGCAGCTGAAGGCGGAATTCGCCTCGTTGTTCGCCACGGTATCGGCCGCCGTGATCGCGGCGCTGGGGGGCGGTCGGATCGCGGTCGATCGCATGATGCGCAAGGAATTCTGAGCGCGCCCGACCCGCCGGGACAACCGCGATTGACGTGGCCCGGCCTTGCGGACAAGCTGGCGGCAAAGGACCGACATGGGGGGTGCAAGTGCCGAACGCCGTTGAACCGCAGGGGGCCGCCCGGTCCCGGTGTGCGGATGTAACACTGATCGGGGCCGCGCCATGACCCGCGCCATGACCCGTGTCGCGCCCGACGCCTTGCGCGACTTTGCGACCCGCTGTTACGCGCGCCTTGGCCTGCCGCAGGCTTCGGCGGAATTGCTGGCCGATACGCTGGTGCAGGCCGATCTGTGGGGGCATCCGTCGCACGGGATCATGCGGCTGTTCTGGTATGGCAAGAGGCTGGAAAGCGGTGCGATCCGGGCCGATGCGCTGCCCCGACCCGAGGACAGCCCCGGCGCGCTTGGCGTGATCGATGGCGGTGACGGGGTGGGCCAGGTCGTGGCGCAGGCGGCGATGGCACAGGCGATCCGCGCGGCCAGGGCGCATGGCATCGGCGCGGTGGCGGTGCGCAATTCGGGCCATTTTGGCACGGCGATGTATTTCACGCGCATGGCGGCGCAGGCGGGTTGCATCGGCTTCATCTCGACCAATGCCAGCCCCGCGATGGCGCCCTGGGGCGGGCGGGAAAAGCGCATCGGCAACAACCCCTTTTCCTGGGCGGCCCCGGCGGGCCGGCATCCGCCGATGATGGTGGACATGGCCAATACCGCCGTGGCGCGGGGCAAGCTTTACGTCGCGCGGGCACGGGGGCAGGCCATTCCCAAGGGCTGGGCGATGGATGCGACCGGGCAGATGACCACCGATCCTGCAGCCGGCATCGCGGGAACGATCCTGCCGATGGCGGGGCACAAGGGCTATGCGATCACCTTCGCGATGGATGTGCTGTCGGGTATCCTGTCGGGCAGCAGCTTCGCGCCCGCGGTCGTCGGCCCCTACGTCCCCGAGGGGCGCAGCGGGGCGGGGCATTTCGTGATGGCGGTCGATATCGCCCAGTGCCGCCCGCTGGCGGAATTCGAGTCGGATATGGAACGCCTGATCGCCACCATGAAGGACACGCCCCGCGCGCCGGGCATCGACGAGATCTTCTATCCCGGCGAGGTCGAGGCCCGCCACGATCTGCGCGCCCGGCAAGAAGGCCTGCACCTGCCCGCCGATGTGTTGCGCGACCTGTCCGAAGGCGCCGCGCGCCTGGGCGTCGCCCCGCCGTTCTAGGCCCGCCGCGGACGGGGAAGGCGGTTCCAACGGATAAGAAACCGCTATAGGAACGGGGTGGGGCAAGCGCCGGCCCGGCCTTGGCGCGGCCCTGTCTGGCGGGGTGGGATGATGTCATGATATCCAGAAATCTCAGGCACTTTCGGGTCTTTCTTGCGGTGGCGGACCTGGGCTCGCCGACGCTTGCGGCCAGCCGCTGCCTGATCTCGCAGCCGGCGGTGACGCAGGCGCTGGGCAAGCTGGAACAGGAAACGGGCGGCGCGCTGTTCGACCGCAGCCGGCAGGGGTTTTTTCTGACCGAACGGGGCCGGTGCCTGGACCGGCGCATCCGGCGCGCGATGGGGCGGCTGGATGGCGCGCTGGCCGAGGTCGCGCCGCGGCTGAAGGTGACGGCGACCGCCGCCCAGCTGCAGGCGCTGATCGCCATGAGCGAGGCACAGAACTTTACCCTTGCGGCGCGCATGCAGGGCCTGGCCCAGCCGACCGTGCACCGGGCGATCACCCGGATCGAGCGCGAGGCCGCCCGCGCGCTGTTCGAACGCACCTCATTCGGGATGGTGGCCACGCCGGTCTGCCGCCGGCTGGCGCAGGCCGCGCGGCTGGCGTTTTCGGAAATCGAGCAGGCCGAGGCCGATCTGGCCGATCTTGACGGGGGCGATGGCGGGCGGATCGTCATCGGCGCGCTGCCGCTGTCGCGGTCCGCCGTTCTGCCCGAGGCGCTGGTGCGGTTCCGCGCGGCCTTTCCGACGCATCGGGTCAGCGTTCTGGACGGGACCTATGATGACATGCTGGCCGGGCTGCGGCGGGGGGATATCGACCTGATGATCGGCGCCCTGCGCGACCCGCTGCCGATTGGTGATGTGACGCAAGAGGCGCTGTTTCACGACCGGCTGGCGATCCTGGCCCGGCCCGGCCATCCGCTGGCGGGGCAGGGCCGGATCCCGCTGTCGGTGCTGGCGGCGCAGCAATGGGTCGTGCCGCGCCAGGGCACACCGTCGCGCGCGCGCTTTGACGCGCTGTTCGCGGCGCAGGGCGGCGGGCCGCCGGACAGTATTCTGGACTGCGGCTCGATCCTGCTGATGCGCGAGGTGCTGAACCGCAGCGACCTTTTGGGCTGCATCTCGGCCCAGCAGGCCAGGGCCGAAATCGCGCGCGGGCTTCTTGTGCGGCTGGATACGGCAGTGGATGCGGCGCTGGACAGGGCCGGGCGCAGCATCGGGCTGACCTGTCGGGCGGATTGGGTTCCGACCAAGGCGCAGGGGGCGCTGCTGGATCTGATCCGCGATGCCGCGCGCGGGATTGGCACACGCTGTCCTGAACCGCGGCGCGCAGCCCCCTAGCTGCCCGCGGCAGTGGTGGCGCGGCGTTCGCGCCGGTTGTGCGCGGTCAGCGCGGCCAGAAACAGCGCCGTCAGGATCATGACGATGGTGGGCGCGGGCGCGCTGTCCAGCCAGAAGGCGGCATAGGTGCCGGTGACCCCGGCCAGCAACGCCACCCCGATCGCCACCCCGATCATCGCCGAAAACCGCCGCGTCAGCAGAAAGGCAATGGCGCCCGGCGCGATCAGATAGGCGATCGACAGGATGATGCCCACCGCCGACAGCATCGCCACGATGGTTGCCGACAGGATCGCCAGCATTCCGTAATGCAGCCGGTTCACCCGCAGCCCGATCATCCGGGCATGCACCGGATCAAGGCTTTGCGCCAGAAAGTCGCGCCATTTCGCCGCCAGGATCAGCGTCACCCCCCCCGAGATCAGCCCCGCGGTCCACAGCGTCCCGGGGCTTAGGCCCAGCATGTTGCCAAACAGGATATGGTCCATGTCCAGCCCGGTGGGGGCCTGGGTGTAAAGCACGATGCCCAGACCGAACATCCCGGAAAAGACCACCCCCATAACGGTGTCCTGTTTGATGCGCGAATGGTCCTTGATCAGGCCGGTGCCCAGCGCGCAGATCAGCCCGGCCAGAAATGCCCCGATGATCAGCGGTATTCCGGCCATATGGGCCAGAACGACCCCGGGCAGCACCGCATGGCTTGTGGCATCGCCGATCAGCGACCAGCCCCTGAGCACGACGAACGCGCTGAGCATCGCCGCGGCGGGGGCGATCAGCACCACGATCAGCAGCGCGTTGCGCATGAAGGGAAAGTGCAGCGGCAGCAGAAGATCCGCGATCATGCGCCATCCTTTCGGGCCATGGGGGGCAGGGTGTGGTTCGGGGTGGGGTGGGGTGCGCGGCGCGCGCGCCTGCGGGCGGCCAGCACCCCGTGGCGGGGGGCCAGGATCAGCGCCGCCAGAAACAGTCCCGTCTGCAGGCAGACGATGATCCCGCCGGTCGCGCCATCCAGGAAATAGCTGGCATAGGCCCCCAGCGCCGCGGTGCCGGCCCCGATCCCGACCGACAGCAGCAAAAGCCGCGCAAAGCGGTCGGTCAGCAGACAGGCCGTGGCGCCGGGCGTCACCACCAGCGCGATCACCAGAAACGCGCCCACGGTCTGCATCGCCGCCACCGTGCAGGCCGACAGCAGCGTGAAGAACACCAGCCGCAGCGCGGTCACGTTCAACCCGATTGAACGGGCGTGGCCTTCGTCGAAGAACACCGCCAGAAAGTCGCGCCATTTCGCCACCAGCACCGCCAGCGACACCGCCGCGATCAGCACCAGCTGCACCGTGTCGCCCGGCGTGATCGCCAGGATATTGCCCATGGTGATGGTCTGGATCGACACCGCCATCGGGTTGACCGAGACCATGAACAGTCCCAGCCCGAAGAAGCCGGTGAAGATCAGCCCGATCACGACATCTTCCTTCAGCCCGGATCGCTGGCGCAGGGCCACCATCGCCAGCGCCGCAAGTCCGCCCGACAAAAAGGCCCCCAACGCGAAGGGCAGGCCCAGCATATAGGCGCCCGCGACCCCCGGCACCACCGAATGCGCCAGCGCATCCCCGATCAGCGACCATCCCTTCAGCATCAGGTAGGCCGACAGAAAGGCGCAGACCCCGCCCACCAGCGCCGAGACCCAGATCGCATTGGTCATGTAACCATAGCCGAAGGGTTCCAGCAGGATCATCGCGGCCCCTTTGCGGTATGGGCGCGACCGTCATGGATCACCGGCGGGCGTTCATCGTCGCTGCGGATGTCCAGCTTGCGCCGGTCGCTGTCGGCATGCGGGTGCGGCCCTTCAATCAGGAAATGCCGCAGCACGCCGCCAAAGGCCGCGTGCAGGTTTTCCCGGGTAAAGACCTGTCCGGTCGGGCCATGCGCGATCACCGTGCCCCTGACCAGCACCACCCGGTCGCAGAATTCCGGCACCGATCCCAGGTTGTGCGTGGCCACCAGCATCACCCGGCCCTCGGCGCGCAGGGCACGCAGCAGGGCGATGATCTGATCCTCGGTCCTGACGTCGACGCCGGTGAAGGGTTCGTCCAGCAAGATCACCTGCGCATCCTGCGCCAGCGCGCGCGCCAGGAACACGCGTTTCTTCTGTCCGCCCGACAGTTCACCGATCTGGCGGTGGCGGAACGGCGCCATGTCGACGCGGGCCAGCGCCGCGGTGACGGCGGCATGATCAGCCGCGCGCGGGCGGCGCAGAAAGCCCATGTGGCCATAACGCCCCATCATCACCACATCCTCGACCAGCACGGGAAAGGTCCAGTCGACCTCTTCGGACTGGGGCACATAGGCCACGGCCTGTTGCCGGATCATCCGGGCGACGGGCTGGCCCAGGATTTCGATCTGGCCGCGCGCGACCGGCACAAGGCCCATCAGCGCCTTGAACAACGTCGATTTACCCGCCCCGTTCACCCCCACCAGCGCGGTGATCGTGCCGCGCGGGATGGCAAAGCTGGCGTCGCGCAGCGCGGTATGGCCGTTGCGATAGGTGACGCTCAGCCCCTCGGCGCGGATGCCCTCAACGGGAATGCCGGCCCCGTCGGTCATGGCTGCAACCCGGTCACAATGGTCTGCGCGGTCACGCGCAGCAGGTCCAGATAGGTGGGCACCGGACCGTCCGGCGTGCTGAGGCTGTCGACATACAGAACCCCGCCATAGGCCGCGCCGGTTTCGTGCGCCACCTGGCGGGCGGGCTTGTCCGATACGGTGCTTTCGGAAAACACCGCCGGGATGGCATGCGCGCGCACCGTGTCGATCACCGTGCGCACCTGTTGCGGCGTGCCCTGCGCATCGGCGTTGATCGGCCAGAGAAACACCTCACGCAGGGCGAAATCGCGGGCCAGATAGGAAAACGCCCCTTCCGAGGTCACCAGCCAGCGGCGGTCTTCTGGCAGCGCGCGGGCCGCATCGCGCAAGGGGCCGATCACCTGGGCGATCCGCGCCTTGTAGGCCGTGGCATTGGCGGCATAGGCGCCGGCATTGCCCGGATCGGCGCGCGTCAGCGCATCGCGGATGTTGTCGACATAGATCAGGGCCGCATCCAGCGCCATCCAGCCATGCGGGTTGGGATTGCCGTCATGATCCCCGCCCGAAATCGCGATCGGCGCCACGCCTTGCGATACGACGGCGGCGGGAACATCGCGCAGATTGGCAAAGAACGGCTCGAACCAGCGTTCCAGCCCCAGGCCGTTCCACAGGATCAGATCGGCATCCTGCGCCCGGACCAGATCGCGCGGGGTCGGGGCATAGCCATGCACCTCGGCGCCCGGGCGGGTGATCGAGACGACATCGGCCGCATCGCCCGCCACGTTCTGCGCCATATCCGCGATCACCGTGAAGGTGGTCACCACCTTCAGCCGGTCCTGCGCCGCCCCGGGCCCGGCGATCATGCTTAGCCCCATGCCCATGATCAGGGCGAAAAGCGGTCTTCGGCGGGGCATTGCGGGCTCCTTCATCGCGGTGGTTGTCCTTCATGCATTTAGGAATGGTTTGCATCTGTCAAGACAAATGCAAACGATTTGCAACTGGACCTTGCCTGCCGCACCACTTTCGCGCAAAGGTGACGGAATGACGAAGATCGACCGCAGAACCGAACGGCTGACCGATGCGCTGCGTCGGGCGGGGGTGCGTATCACGCGCCAGCGCGCGGCGCTGCTGGGCGTGCTGGCCCGGGCCGAGGACCATCCCGAAGCGGTGGAACTGCACCGCCGCGCCGAGGCGCAGGTTCAGGGGATTTCGCTGTCCACCGTCTATCGTACCCTGACCGCGCTGGAGGCGCAGGGCGTGATCCAGCGCCATCAGTTCGCGGGCACCCCGGCCCGGTTCGAACATACCGAAACCGGGCATCACGACCACATGATCGACGTGGATACCGGTGAGGTGATGGAATTCGCCAATGACCGGATCGAACGTCTGCAGGCCGAGATTGCCGAGGCGCTGGGCTATGACATCGTCCATCACCGGCTGGAGCTTTACGTCCGCAAGAAGATGCGTCCGACGACCGATCGGGGCTGATCGGGGCGTTGCGCGCCGCCCGGCTGGTGCGCCTGCGCCGTGCCGGCGCGGGAACCGGCGTTACAAAAACATTACGCTTGCCGATTCCCGCACCCGTGCCGATGAACAGGCACGCGGCCAGGCACCACCCCCAGGCAGACACCCGGCCGGATCAGTATGAACGGGACCATCCGCGACATCAGCCAATGGCTGTGCAGGGCAAATAGCCCCTGTGCGGACCCGTCTGAAATGCGCCGATCTGTCCTATCTTTTTGACATGTTCGCGCGTGTCGCGCCCCCTGCGTTCAGAGGGGAACCAACGCCGGAAACGATAAAATCAGCGCGACCAGATCGCTCTGGCGGTTCGTGTCGGTCTTGGAGAACAGGTTTTTCAGGTGGAAGGCCACGGTTGTGCCGGAAACGCCAAGGCCGCGGGAAATATCCTCGGGGCGCTGGCCAGTGGCCAGCAGATGGGCGATGCGCGCCTCGGTCGGGGTCAGGCCGAAGACCCGTGCCAGCAGCATCGGGTCAGGCACATGGCGCCGGTCGGGGTCGACGATCACGACCAGGG
Source organism: Pontitalea aquivivens (assembly GCF_046507575.1). Lineage (NCBI taxonomy): Bacteria > Pseudomonadati > Pseudomonadota > Alphaproteobacteria > Rhodobacterales > Paracoccaceae > Pontitalea > Pontitalea aquivivens. The sequence goes on from NZ_JBKFEY010000008.1 coordinate 20,778, forward strand.
CTGCCGCGCCCTGCGGGTGGCCGGCGTCCAGCGCGCCGAACAGAACGATCAGATCGCGCCCCCCGTCCGCACGCGGGATGCTGACCGGACCGGCCGAGTCGGCGTGACCCGAAATCACCTGCGCGATCGCGGTACGCAGCGCGGCTGCCGGCCCGGAGGCGGTGCAGACCAGCCGCGTTCCCAGCACCAGCGGACCGGCCGGGCCGCACAGCGCGCGCGCGGCGGCATTTGCCTGCACCACCTCACCCCGCGGGCACAGCAGCACGATCGCCGGGGCCAGCCGGTCCAGCGCCGCGCCCTGATCACCGGCCGGTGCGGCCAGCGCGGCGCGGGTTTGCGCCAGCCGCGCGCCAATCGAGGCACGCAGCCGCGCGACCTGGCGCAGATGGGCCGCCACCGTGGCCAGCATCAGATCGTAATCGATGGGCTTGACCAGATAGTCATCGGCCCCCGCCAGCTTGCCCGCGACGACCTCGGCCCGGTCGGCCAGCGCGGTCAGGAACAGGAAGGGCACATCCGCCAGATCGGGCCGCCGGGCGCGCAGGCGGGCCAGAAGACCGCGCCCATCCAGACGCGGCATGCAGATGTCGCACAGGATCAGATCGGGGCGGTCGGTTTCCAGCATCGCCAGCGCCGCCAGCCCGTCGGCGGCGGCCAGAACGCGGTATCCCGCCTCGGACAGTTCCGCGGCAATATCCTGCCGCAGGTCGGTTTCATCCTCGCAGATCAGGATGCAGGGCGGTGTCATGCGGCCACCTGCGCCGGGGCCATGGCCGCCAGCCACAGCGTAAAGACCGAGCCGCGCCCCGGCCAGCTTTCCACCTCGACCGTGCCGCCTTGCAATTCGGCCAGGCGCCGCGCGGTCCACAGGCCCAGCCCGCTGCCTTCGACGCCGCTTGCCGGGCCGCGGCGAAAGCGGTCGAAGATCCGCCCCAGATCGGCAGGTGCGATGCCGGGGCCGGTATCGACGATCGCGCAGGCGATCCGGTCGTCGCGCTGAAACAGCCGCACCACGACCGGCCCCGCGCAATGGCGCAGCGCGTTTTCCAGCAGATTCATCACCGTATGCTGCATCAGCCCCGGGTCGCACCAGGCCAGCATCGGTTCCGCCGCCGCGTCCAGCCGCAGGCTGCGGCCGGGGTGGCGCGCCTGCAGGTCCGCGATCAGCGCGCGCAGTGGCGCCACCACGTCATGGCGCGCGCAGCGGGGCTGCTTCAGGTCGTTGTCGATCTGGCCCGCGATCAGCGCCGCCTCGACCAGGCGCGACAGATCGGCGACGGTCCGGCGGATGGTGGCCAGCCGTGCCCGGTGGCCTGTGTCACCGGGCGTGGGCTGGCCGCGCAACATCCGCTGCGCTGCGCTGTCGATCACGGCCAGGGGGGTGCGGAACTGGTGCGACACCACGGCGGCGAAATCGCGCCAGTAGGCGGCCTGGGTGCGTTCCTGATCAAGATCGCGTTCCAGCCGGATCGCGCGCAGCCGCAGTTCCTCGGCGCGCAGAAGCGCGCGCTGATCGGCCACCAGCCGCCAGCCCAGATAGGCGGCAAAGCCGATCCCCAGCACCAGTGAGACGATGACCTGCGCGACCGCCCCGCGATACAGTTCCAGCCGCCGGGACAGCTCTCCCCAGTCGGCGACCATGGTGCGGTTGCCCGCGCGGCGCAGCACCTGCCGCAGCTGTTCCAGCGCGCCGGCCAGCCGCAGGGCGCGTTCGGGGGTCATGGGTGCTGCGCGCGGGTCCAGCGCCAGCACCCGCGCGCGCTGGTCCATCAGCGGGCCGGACAGGCCGATGCGGTCCAGCGCGCGCAGCTGTGGCCCCTCGGCGATCAGGGTCAGGCGGCTGGCCAGCAGATCGAACCGCGTGCCGATCACGGGGGCATCCGCGGGGTTGCGCGCCAGCGCCGCATCCAGCCGCAGCGTCTCGGCCTCGGCCTGGCTGATCACCCACAGCATGTTGGCCGATTGCTTGATGCGCATCGTCCGTTCGATCTCGGCCAGGCGCATAAGCCCGAAGGCCAGCGCGCCCAGGCAGGCCACCACGATGGCCACGGGCAGGCCGATCTGCCGCAGCCTGCGGGTGATCATTGCGCCTCAAGGCGGGTCAGCTGCCAGACCCAGCGGTGATCATACAGGATGTCGTGCAATTCGGCATGGTCGTCGCGCGGATAGACGATCCAGATCGGCCCCTTGTCGCGGGCGGTCAGCGGCTGGTCGTTCATCGTCATCGCCGCGATCACGTCAAAGCGGGTGAAATCGGTGGTCGGGATTGCGATTTCATAGTCGTTCAGCGCAATCGCCAGCAGGTTGTCGGCGGTGATCCCGGCATCGGCCAGCAGATCGCGCATCAGCGGGCCGGCAAAGGTGTGCGGCCCGTCGGTGACGCTGGTATGGGTAACGATCCGGTGCCGGGGCAGGGCGGCAAGGCGGTCGGCATCATAGGCCACGGCGCGACCATCGGTGCCGATGATGTCAAGGATCGTTTGCGCCGTCGCCACGGGCGCGTCGCCCATCAGCGCCAGCATCGCCAGCACGCCTGCCCGAATCGTCATCGTGCGCCCCCTTTGTCCGCAAGGCCCCCGATTTTGCTTCATGGTCAGGCCGATCAGCAAGGCGGGCAAGCGAAAACTGCGCCTGCCGCACGCAGGGGCGGGCTTCAGACGCAGGGCGGGGCCATGCACGGCGGAGAGGCGCTGGTTTCCGGTCACAGGGGCAGACTATACATACTTTGGGATAGAAATAAGAAATACTTTTGCATTAGTCTTTATCGAAATGAAAATTATCAGGTGCTAAAGGCGCGCGCGCAACCGGGACTCCTGGTCCGGCGGATGCACAGCCCTTGGGTTCGGGTTCACCCCTGGCAGGTTCGATACGCCAAAGGCCCGGTCACCGGGCTGTAACTGATTGGAGGAATCATTTTGCGTAAACTTGTTGCACTGAAACTTGGGACGGTCGCGCCCATTGCCCTGATCGCGGCGCTGGGCGCGCCGACCTTTGCCGGTACGCTGGATGATGATGTGCTGATCGGCACATCGGGCGATGGCTATATTTTCGCCGACCCGGCGGAAGGCGTTCTGGAACCCGGCATTCGCGCCATCACCTTCACCAAGACACGGATCGGTGACGGCGAGACTGCCGAATTCGTGGAGCCCTATGAATCGATCGTGACCGATTTCGAAACGCTGACGAAGCGCAGCCAGGTCACGAACTGCCTGATCGCCAACAACCCTGATGTTTACTGCGATTCGGAACGCGGCACGGGCAAGCGGATCAAGACCCGCCTGACGGGCCCCGAGGCGCTGGACATCCGTATGCGCACCACGCCCAGCGACGAATTTGCCGCGGTTGATTACTTTGCCTTTGGCAAGACCTCGAACCTGACCGGGGCGCGGATCACCGGTCTGTCGATCCAGTTGCTGGATGCCGATGGCAGCCTGATGAACCCGGAAACGCCCGAGGCCGCCGTTCTGTTCAACCTTGCCGCGACCGCAATCGGCCTTGGCGCCAACCTGCCGGACGGTCTTTACGGTTCGGGCGGCAATGAGGGCGAGATCGGGTTTTTCTCGCCTGACCCGGCGGAACTGGCCCTTAGCCCTTCGGCGAATACGCTGGATTTCGGCGCTCTGGGCAATGCCGATGGCCACTATGCGACCTATTTCGGCGATGCGATGCTGGATGACACGATGGTGCCGGATGGGTTGTTCTGGGATGACAACGCCGACCCGGCCGATGAATCGGCGCTGATCGCCTGGAACAACATTGCCGGCGGCGGCTGGACCTACGGTATCCTTGAAACGGACGTCAAGATCGAGGATCGAAAGGCAGAACTGGCAGCGGCGCTGGGCGTCGAGGTGGATGCGCTGAATTATGTGCCGGGCGGTCTTGTGCCGCAAACGATCGTCGATGCGGCCCAGGCGAACGGCCTGTTCAGCGTCGCTATCATCGAAGATCTGCGCAACGCGAACCTGAACTTCACCATCACGGTCGGCAATGTCGAGGCGGGGGAATTCACGCTGCGCCTGGCCCCGGGTTTCGCCCCGATTGTCGAGGCGGCGACGACCGAATACCAGTTCCGCACCGCGGGCTATCTGGATGCGGCGGCAGAGGTTCCCTATTGGAACCTGGGCAATGCCGGGGATTATGCCGCGGAAATCGCCCGTATTCTGGCGCTTGATCCGGCCGAACAGGCCGATGCGCTGGAACAGATCGGCTTCAGCTTCCTTGGCGCCTTCCCGGGGCTGGGGATGAACCTGGGCCGCGATCAGGTCTTTGCGCTGGGTCGTCCCTCGGTGGAAATCGGCACGGATGGCGTGACCCTGTCCAGCAAGGGGGACGGCAGCTGGTCGATGGGCGATGACCTGCGCGGCTTTGCCTCGGTCCATGGCAGCTCGGGCAGCTATGAAACCACCGCCAACAGCATCGGTTACGATGTCGACACGCGCGGTTTCAGCGCCGGCGTGGAAACCGCGATCAGCCCGACGATGTCGGCCGGCGTGATGGTCGGGGGGCTTGACGGCACGGCCGGGGCCTTTGCCGGGCGGGGCGAAATCGATGCCTCGGGCTGGTCGGTGGCGGCCTATGGGCGCACCACCTTCGGCGTGGGCGGCAGCCTGCAGGCGGTCGTCGGCTATCAGGATCTGTCCTTCGACACGATCCGCAACGTGGCCGGTGCGGTTGCCAAAGGCTCGACCGATGGGTCGCAGACCTTCATGGCGCTGCAAGCCGACTACATGTTCCGCCAGGGCGCGCTGACCTGGGGGCCGATGGCCTCGATCGAGCGTTATGACATCTCGGTGGACGGGTTTGCCGAAACCGGCGCCGGGATCTGGAACCTGGCCGTGGGCGAACAGGATGGCGCGGTGACGCTGGTCAGCGCCGGTGTGCGGGGCGATTATGCGGTGGATGCCGCGGGCACCACGCGCGCCTATGGCAGCCTGGCGATGACCAGGGCCTCGGGCGATGATGCGATGATCGCGGCGGGCTTTGTCGGCCTTCCCACGGGCAGCACGCCGGTGGATGGCATCGATCAGGACTGGGTCGATGTGAACCTGGGGATGACCACGACGATCCCGGGCTTTGGCGGCAAGGGGGCCGTGCTGGGCGGCGAATATCGCGGCTCGTTCGGCGATGACTATGAAAACCACGGTCTGGGTGTCTTCGTGAAGATGGCGTTCTGATCGCCGGGCCGGGATGTCCGGCCCGAAACCTGCGCAGACGGGGCCGCATCGGTGCAGACTGGTGCGGCCCTTTCGTTGCTGCGGGCCATGCTGCCCCAGGACCGGGGATGGCGCGGGGCGTGCGCGATGTCAGGGGGCGGCGTCAGGGTGCGTTGGGGCGGGGCGCGATCCGGGCGCCGTCGGTGATGCGGTTGCCGGGGTAGGCGACGACGCGGTCGCCTTCGGACAGGCCCGACAGAACCTCGGCGCGATCGGCCTGAATCTGGCCGATCGTGACCGGCACCAGCGCCGCGCGCCCGTTTGTTTCGCGAAACACCGCCCAGCCGCCCTCATGGCGGAACAGCGCGCCCTGCGGCACCTGCAGCGCCTGCGGGCTGGACCAGATCACCACCCGCACAAAGACCCGATAGCCATCGCCCAGCCCCGCCCGCGCCTCGGGCGGTGACAGGATGTCCAGCTTCAGCCGCACGCGCTGTTCCTCGATTCCCAGCGCCGAAACGCGGGTGAAGGCGGCGGGTTCGATCCGGCGCACCTGCGCCTGCAGCGGGTCCGGCCCGCCCCAGCGTTCGATATGGGCCAGGGCGCCGGGGGCGACCTTGACCGCATCGGCCGACAGCAGATCGACTTCGATTTCCAGATCCTGCAGGTCGCCGATCGTCAGCAGCGGCTCGCCCGCCTGCACCAGCCGCGCCGAAGGGTCGGCGACGGTCAGCACCCGGCCCGAATGCGGCGCGCTGATCTGCACGCAGCAATCGCCCGGGCCCGCATCGGGGCCGGCGGGCGCGGGCGCTACCAGCTGCGCCTGCATGCGGGCAAGGGTCGCGCGGTTCAGGTCCAGTTCCGACCGCGCGGCCTGCAGCGCGGCGGCGGCGGTGTCGCGCGCCTGCGCTGCCGCTTCCAGCGTGCGCGAAGCGATGATGCCGCGTTCCGACAGCGCCAGGTTGCGGCGCAGTTCGGCCTCGGCATAGTCCAGATCGGCCTGGGCGTGCGACAGGTTCACCTCGGCCAGGCGCAGCGCGGCCTGGGCCTCGGTCACGGCGGCTTCGGCGGCGGCGCGCGCGCGCGCGTCCAGAAAGGCGGGTTCGGCCGGGCGGATCACCGCCACCACCGTTTGCCCGCGCGTCACCGGATCGCCCACCTGCACCGGCATGCGCAGCGCAGCCCCCGTCAGCGGCGCGGTGACCAGATAGGGGTCGCGCACCCGCGTCACGCCCTCGGCTTCGACCGTCACCTCCATCGGGGCCAGCGTTACCGCGGCCAGATCCACCGGCTCGGGTTTGGGCCACAGCGCCCAGACCGCCAGCCCCGCCAGGGTTACGACACCCAACAGCGGCGCGATCAGGCGCGGGGCTGTGAACTTGCGGGGGGGGCGGTCTGGCATGATCCCTGTCTCCTGATCCTATTCCTGCGCCTTCAGCGCCTGCACGATGTCGATCCGGTCCAGCCTGCGGCGCACCACCAGCGCCGCCGCAAGCGCCGTGACCAGCACGATCAGGCTGGCCGCGGCATAGGTCGATGTGTCGATCACCAGCGGCACGCTGACCACATCGGTGGATACGCCTGCCACGATCATCGCGGCAAATCCATAGCCCGCAAGCCAACCCGGCGGGATCGCCGCCAGGGTCAGCCCCATCAACTCGCCGACCAGAACATAGCCCACCTCGGCCCGGCGAAAGCCCAGGACGCGCAGGCTGGCCAGATCATGGGCACGCTGCGACAGCTGGATGCGCGCGGCATTATAGATCACGCCGATGGTGATCAGCATCCCCAGAACCGAATAGATCGTGGCCGAAATCCACAGGTTTTCGTTGATCGTCTGCTCGAACTGGTGGCGTACCTCGGTCCAGGTGACCAGGCCCGCGACGGCCGGCGTGGCCTTGACGGCCCCGTGCAGGGCACCCATGCGGTCGGTATCGACCATCAGATGCAGCATGTTGACCTGCGGCGCGCTGCGCATCAGCGAAAACAGCGCGGTGCGGTCCATATGCGCCTCTTGCCCGACGGTCTGGCGGATGGTACCGGCCAGCGGGATCGCCCAGGTTTCGCGCGGGGGGGCCAGCGCCTCGACCTGCAGCATGTCGCCCGGGCGCAGGTCCAGCTTGCGCGCCAGGCCCTCGGGCAGGACCAGGCCCTGGGCGGGCAGGGCGACGGGGCGGCCGTCGCTGTCCAGAAGCCGCGACAGATCGGTCTGCGCGGGCCGGGCGTTCAGCGTCGACAGCTCTGACCGCGCCCCGTGGATCAGCCGCACCGGCAGGGCAAAGGCGCCCTCGGCCCGGATCACGCCGGGCAGGGCCAGAACGTCCTGCACCGCCGCCTCATTTCGGGCGGACGACAGGATCAGTGTCACCTGCTGGCGGTTGGACTGGCTGAACATCTCATCCATCATCAGGTCCATCGCATCGAAGGTGCAGAACGACGCCACCAGCACCGCGACCGAGGCCGAAACCCCGAACAGCGTGACACTGGCCCGCCCCGGCCAGCGCGCGACCGAGCGCAGGATCATCATCGTCGTCTGGCGCAGGCGCAGCGCCCGGCCCAGCCTGTCCAGCCAGCCGCGCCGGAACAGCGGCGGGGCGGGCGGCGCCATCGCCACCGCCGGCGCCAGCCGCACCGAGGCGCGCACCGCGCGCAGCCCGCCCGCCGTGACCGTGGCCAGCGCCAGCGCCGCGGAAATGGCAAAGGGCCCCGGGCGCGGCTGATAGATCAGCCAGGGCAGGCGGAAGAATTCGGTGTAAAGCTCGGTCATGCGCTGGCCCAGCCACCAGCCCGCGGCCCAGCCCAACAGCACCCCCAGCACCCCGATGCCCAGGCACAGCTTCAGATAGTGCCAGCCGATCGCCCCGGTGGAATAGCCCACCGCCTTCAACAGCCCGATCTGGCGGCGTTCCAGCGCGATCAGGCGGCCCAGCACCATGTTCACCAGAAAGGCCGACACGATCAGGAAGATCGGCGGCAGGATATAGGCCAACGCGGCCAGCTGGGTCATCTCGCTGTCCAGAAAGGCGTGCGAGGCGTGGCGCGCGCGTCCATAGCCGCCGGTGCCGCCATAGGGCGCCAGCAGCCGGTCAAGGGCGGCGATCACCGCCGCCTCGTTCGCGCCGCGCGAAAGGCGCAGCGTCAGGTCGTTGAAGGCCCCGTCCAGATCGGTCGCGGCGGCCAGCGGCGCCTCGGCCATCCACAGGATACCGAAGCGGCGATCGTCGGGCATGATCGACCCCGCGCCCATCGTATAGATGAACTCGGGCGACAGCAGATGCCCGGTCACCACCAGTTCGCGGCGCTGGCCCTTGATCACCGCGGCAAAGCGGTCGCCGGGGCGCAGGCCATGGGCCTGGGCGAAGGGTTCATACAGCGCCACCTCATCAGGGTGCAGCGGGTCGGGCAGGCGGCCTGCGCGCAACAGCGGCAGGTTCAGCGCCGACCCGCCCGAGGCCGGCAGTGACAGCACCCGCGCCGAAACGGGTTCGGCAAAACCTTCCAGATCGACCAGCGCGGCGGCGGTGATCCGCGCCTCCAGCGCGGCGATGCCGGGCAGGGCCGCGATATCGGACAGCAGGCTGCGCGGGGCGCGGGTGGCGGCAGCAAAGACATCGCCGAAACGATGGCGTTCGTAATAGGCCTCACGCGTGTCCATCAGCGAGGCGCGCGTGCCATTGGCCAGCACCAGCACCATCACCCCGCAGCCCAGCACCAGCGCGATCGCCAGCACCTGCGCCCAAAGCCGGGCCAGATCGCGCAAAGTCTTGCGATCCAGCGCGCGCATCACCAGCTGACCTGTGCGGGCGCGATGCGGGTATCGTTGACCTCTTCGCGTGCGATCCGCCCGTCGGCCAGATAGATCACCCGATGCGCGATCTTCCGGATGCCCGCGTTATGGGTGATGATCGCCGTGGTGGTGCCCAGATCGCGGTTCACCTCGGCCAGGGCCTCAAGCACGGTGACGCCGGTTGCGCTGTCCAGCGCGCCGGTGGGTTCGTCGCACAGCAGCAGTTCGGGACGCTTGCCGATGGCGCGCGCGATGGCCACGCGCTGCTGTTCGCCCCCCGACAGTTCCGCCGGGAAATGATCCAGCCGGTGGCCCAGGCCCACGCGTTCCAGCGCCTCTTCGGGGCGCATCGGGTTTTCGGCGATCTCGGTCACCAGGGCCACATTTTCGCGCGCGGTCAGCGCGGGCATCAGGTTGTAGAACTGAAAGACGAAACCCACATGGTCGCGCCGGAACTGCGTCAGCGCGCGGTCGCTGGCATGGGTCAGGTCATGGTCCCGAAAGGTCAGGCGCCCCGCGGTCGGCGTATCCAGCGCCCCCAGAATGTTCAGCAGCGTCGACTTGCCCGACCCCGAGGCACCCAGCAGCACGACCATCTCGCCCTGAAACAGCGTCAGATCGACCCCGCGCAGCGCCTGCACCGTAACCGCGCCGGTGCGGTAGACCTTGGTCAGGCCTTCGGCGGACAACACCGGGACGGGCGGGCGGGCGGGGGGGGCGGTCTGGGTCATGCGCCCAGCCTAGCAAGCGGGGGCGCGCCACGCCATGACCAAGCGCGCTCAGCGGCCGCGGATGCGTGGGTCCAGCGCATCGCGCAGTCCGTCGCCGATGTAGTTGACCGACAGCACCGTCAAGGAAATCGCGATGCCGGGGATGATGACGCGCCAGGGGTACAGCTGCATCTGGTCGATCGCATCATACAAAAGCCGCCCCCAGGTGGGGAAATCCGGCGGAAAGCCCAGCCCCAGAAAGGACAGCGCGGATTCGGTGATGATCGCCGAGGCAATGCCCAGCGTCGCCGACACCATGATCGGCGACAGCACATTGGGCAGCACATGGCGCGTGACCATGCGCCGGGCGGGCGTGCCGATGGATCGCGCCGCCAGCACGAATTCGCGTTCCTTGATCGCCAGCACCTCGCCGCGCACGATACGCGCGGTCTGCATCCAGCTGGTGGCGCCGATCGCGCAGACGATCAGCAGGAAGATCCCGCCCTCGGGGCCGAAGCTGCGCGACAGCGGTTCGCGAAACAGCGTCACCATCAGCAACAGCAGCGGCAGCAGCGGCAGCGCCAGGAACAGGTCGGTCAGCCGCATCAGCGGCCCTTCCAGCCGGCGGAAATAGCCCGCCATAACCCCGATCGTCGTGCCCAGCAGGATCGACAGCGACATCGCCGTCATCCCCACCGCGATCGACACTTTGCCCCCCGCCATCACCCGCGCCAGCAGATCGCGGCCCAGCTGATCGGTGCCAAAGGGATGGGCGGGGGAAAAGCCCTTGTTGCGCGCGCGCAGGTCCACCGTGGTGGGGTCGATCTGCCAGATCAGCGGGCCGATCAGCACCGCGCCCAGGATCAGGGCAAAGACGGTCAGCCCGACGATGGCGCCCTTGTGGGTCTTGAACTGGTCCCAGACATCGCGCCACTGCGAACGCGGCGGGCGGGGCAGGGTCAGCGTGACGGGGGCCTCAGTCATAGCGGATCCTCGGGTCCAGAATGCCATAGAGAAGATCGGCGATCAGATTGAACAGCACGATCAGGATCGCGAAGATGAAGGTCAGCGTCATCACCATGGGCAGGTCATTGGCATGGATCGATGAAATCAGCTGCTGGCCCAGGCCGTTCACCTTGAACACCTGTTCGGTGATGATCGCGCCGCCAAAGATCGTGGGCACGCCAAGCGCGATCACCGTGACCACCGGGATCATCGAATTGCGCAGCACATGAACCAGCACCACCACGCGTTCGCCAAGGCCCTTGGCGCGGGCGGTGCGCACATAATCCTGGCCCAGGTTGTCCAGCATCGAGGCGCGCATGAAACGGCTGATCTGGGCGGCGTTGTACAGTGCCAGCACCGTGACCGGCATCACCATCTGGCGCAGTTGCGCCTTGAAGCTGGCCCAGTCGGTCACCTTCAGCGTCGTGTCATAGACGGACGGGAACCATTGCAGCTTGACCGCGAAAACGATGATCAGCACCACGCCGGTAAAGAAGGTGGGTACCGAAAACCCCACCATCGCGATGAAGGTGCCCAGATTGTCGAACCAGGAATATTGCCGATAGGCCGACAGGATGCCGATCGGCAGCGCGATCATCACCCCGATCAGATAGGCCAGCCCCACCACCATCAACGTCTGCGGCAGCCGTTCGGCGATGATCTGCATCACCGGCTGGCGCGACTGGAAGGAAATTACCCGCTGCATCCCCTCGCCCAGCGAGGTGCCGAAGAGGTGGTCGATCAGGTGCAGCGGCTCGACCCAGAAGAATTGTTTCAGCCAGAGCGCGTAGCGCACATACCACGGACTGTCCAGGCCAAGGGCCGCGCGCATCTTTTCCTTGACGTCGGGCGGCACGGTCAGCGGCACATCGCCCAGGGGGTCGCCCGGGGCGGCCTCCAGCAGCAGAAAGATCACCAGGCTGATGACCAGCAGCGTCGGCACCGCGATCAGCAATCGGCGAAGGGTAAAGGTGAACATCGGCGCCTCGGGTCAGGGTCTGGCAAGGGTGGGGGCGCGGGCGGGTTGCCCGCCTGCGCCCCCGGTCACAGGGTCACTTGATGCGATGCCAGTCCGAGGCGTTCCACAGTTCGGAATCCCAGGTGTTCAGCACCACCCCGCCCAGCGTGTTGGCATGCGCCGACAGGCGCCCGCGATCGACCAGCGGCACCACGACATAGCTGTCCTTGGTCAGCATCTCGTTCAGCTTCCTGGCGATCTCGGCGCGCTTGTCCATTTCGCGGGTCCTGACCAGTTCGGCCACCAGTGCGTCATAGGCCGGGTCGCAGAAGCGGTTGACGTTTTCGCCCTGCCACTGGGTTTCCGGGCGCGGCGCCTTTTCGCAGGTATATTGCGCCAGATAGGGTTCGGGATCGGTGCCGTCGAAGTTGTTGGCATACATTTCGACATCGGCATAGAATTTCTGGAACGTGTCGGGGCTGCCCGCATCGCCGCCGAAGAACACCGAAGGGTCGACCGTCTTCAGTTCAACCTCGACGCCGATGTCGTTCCACCACTGCTTGATGATCGACTGGAAATCCTGCCGGATCGCATTGACCGAGGTCTGATACAGCAGGGCCAGCTTGCGCCCGTCCTTGTCGCGCACGCCGTCGCCGTCGCTGTCGGTCCAGCCCGCTTCGTCCAGCAGCGCCTTGGCGCCGTCCACATCCTGGGTCAGGCAGTCGTTATTGTCAGAGGCGAACATTTCCGGCGCGGGCACCAGGTTGCAGGTGGCGCGTCCGGCGTTGCCATAGCCGATTTCCACCAGGATCTGGCGGTCGATCGCCATCGACAACGCCTTGCGCACGCGGATGTCGGACAGGATCGGATGGGGGTGTTTCGCGGTGGACCGCTCGCCCTCGGGCAGTTCGGGCGAGGGATCGGTCATGTTCATCTCGATCCGCTCGACCAGCGTGCCGAAGGCGTTGACGAATTTGCCGGTGCCGCCCTGTTCCATCTGCGCCTGGATTTCCGGCGCGATCTGGGTGTTCCAGGCATAGTCGAATTCGCCGGTTTCCATCACCGCGCGGGCCGCCGCCGTGGCATCGCCCCCGCCCTTGACCAGCGCCGTGGCAAAGGCCGGCTTGGCCGGGTCGCGATAATTCGGGTTGGCCTCCAGCATGACCGTGTCATTGGTACGGAATTCGGTCACCCGGAAGGGGCCGGTGCCGATCGGCTTGAAGTTCTGATCCGTGCAGCTGGACGCCGCCGGGCCAAGACAGTTCTGGAATTGCGCCTTTTGCAGGATGGGCGAGGTGGCGCCCACGAAGGCGGTGAAGGGGTTGGGCTTGGCGTCCTTGTAGGTGATCCTGACGGTCAGATCGTCCACCGCCTCGACCTTCTCGATACCCTCATAGCGCGCCAGCTGCGCGCAGCCGCCTTCGGGATGCATGCAGTATTCGGCGGTGAACACCGCGTCATGGGCGGTAAAGGGGCTGCCGTCTGACCACAGCAGGCCGGGGATCAGCTTCCAGGTGATCGACTTCATGTCCCCGGCAATGCCGCCGTTTTCCAGGGACGGGATTTCGGTCACCAGGCGCGGGATCACCTCGCCCTTTTCATTGAAGCCGGCCAGCGGTTCCAGCACCAGGCTGCCGACCTCGACATCCTTCGTGCCCGAGGACAGATAGGCGTTCATCGTGGATACGGCCTGGGAATAGAGGATGCGCACCTCGCCGTCGCTGCCGCGTTCGGCAAGGGCCGCGGGGGCAAAGGCCAGGCTTGCGGCCGCGCCCATCAGGGCGGTTTTCAGTTTCATGTCATTCTCCTTGTTGGATCGACGCAGGGTCAGTGCCGGGGCTGCCCCCGGCGGCCGCCGTTACCCCGGCGGTCTGGTTGTAAAGATGGCAGGCCACGAAGCGGCCCGGTTCCAGTTCGCGCAGATCGGGTTCGACGGTACGGCAGACCGGCATCACCTTGGGGCAGCGGGTGCAGAAATTGCACCCCGGCGGCGGATTGGCGGGCGAGGGCACATCGCCCGTCAGGATGATCCGGCGGCGATGTGCCTCCAGCGCGGGGTCGGGTTCCGGCACGGCGGACAGAAGCGCCTGGGTATAGGGATGCAGCGGCGCGCCATAAAGCGCCTCACGCGGGGCCAGTTCGATGATCCGGCCCAGATACATTACCGCCACCCGGTCCGCGATATGGCGCACCATCGACAGATCGTGGCTGATGAACAGATAGGTCAGGCCCAGCCGGTCCTGCAATTCCTCAAGCAGGTTGACCACCTGCGCCTGGATCGACACGTCCAGCGCCGCGATCGGTTCGTCGCAGACGATGAACCGCGGGTTCAGCGCCAGCGCGCGGGCAATGCCGATACGCTGGCGCTGGCCGCCGGAAAATTCATGCGGATAGCGGTTGGCGAAATCGCGGTTCAGGCCCACCTGGTCCATCAGTTCATAGATCCGGGCCAGCTTGTCCGCCCGCGTCAGGCGGGTGTGTTCCTCCAGCGGTTCGCCGATGATCGCGGCCACGGTCATGCGCGGGTTCAGGCTGGCCTGGGGATCCTGGAACACCATCTGCATGGCCGGGCGCAGCTTGCGCAGCCGGTCGGGGCGCGCGGCCAGCACATCTTCGCCATCCAGCCGGACCGACCCGGCGGTGGGTTCGTAAAGCCGCAGGATCGCCCGCCCGCAGGTGGACTTCCCGCAGCCCGATTCCCCCACAAGGCCCAGTGTTTCGCCCTGCAGGATGTCGAAGGACACGTCATCGACCGCCTTCACATCACCCACGCGCCGGCGCAGCACGCCTGCGGTGATCGGGAAATACATCCGCAGGCCCCTGACCTCGATCAGCGGCTTGCGTGCGGCTTCGGGTGCCGTGGCTTCGGGCGTCACGGCCTGGGGCAGCGCGGCATCAGCCATCTTTGGGGGCATCCTTGTCGAAATCCCAGAAGCAGGCGGCGTCATGGCCGGGGCCCGCGGGGAACAGCGGCGGATTTTCCACGCCGCAGCGGGCAAAGGCATGGGGGCAGCGGTTGGCAAAGGCGCAGGCCGCGGGGGCGGCGCGCAGGATCGGGGGCTGGCCCTCGATCACGCTGAGCTTTTCCGCCCGCGCCCCGCGCACCGACGGAACGGTCTTCAACAGCGCGCGCGTATAGGGGTGGCGGGGCCGGGCGAACAGGTCCTGCACCGGGGCCTGTTCGACGATCTGGCCGCCATACATCACCATCACCCGGTCCGCGATGCCCGCGATCACGCCCAGATCATGGGTGATCCAGACGATCGCCATGCCCAGCTTGTGGCGCAGATCGCGCACCAGTTCCAGGATCTGCGCCTGGATCGTCACATCCAGCGCGGTGGTGGGTTCGTCGGCGATCAGCACCTTGGGATCGCAGGCCAGCGCGATCGCGATCATCACGCGCTGGCGCATGCCGCCGGAAAACTGATGCGGGTAATCCTTCAGCCGCCGCGCCGCATCGGGGATGCCGACCAGATCCAGCAATTCCGCCGCCCGGACCTGCGCCTGCGCGCGGGTCAGGCCCATATGCGTCATCAGCGGTTCGCGCAGCTGATAGCCCACGGTGAACACCGGGTTGAGCGAGGTCATCGGGTCCTGAAAGATGAAACCGATGCCCGCGCCGCGCACACCGCGCAGATGACCGGCGCCGCAGGCCAACAGGTCGGTTCCGTCGAACAGCACCTGGCCCGCGCGCACATCGGCGGGTGGGGATGGCAAAAGGCCGATCAGCGACATCATCGTGACCGACTTGCCCGACCCCGATTCCCCGACCACGCCCAGCAATTCGCCGGGGCGCAGGTCGAAGCTGACGGAATTGACGGCATGAACCTCTCCGCCGCGGGTTGTGAAGACGGTCTTCAACCCCCGGACAGACAGGACGGGCGCGGCCCCATCCGGCATAAAACTCTCCCAGTCGTTTGTTTTATATAGTCTTTTTATTGTGGCCGTTTGCATGCCGGTATCCGGGCGACCTTGATGGATCAAGTGTCAGAGATTTTTTCAATTGCGCAAGAATGTTTATGTTAACGCTCTCGATGACGTGGGGGCGGGCGGAATGACGAAGATTTCGGTCGATATGACGGCGGCAAATTCAAGAATTCTGCGCTTTTGCCGGGGTGGTCGGGCGGGTTGGTGAATGGCGCGGCGGGCCCGGGCGCGCCGGCGCGGGGAATCGTCCCCTGCCGCCGGGACGCCCGCCGCGTGGGGCCTTGCGATGGGGCGGGCTTTGTAACAGGCTGACCGCAGGGGCGCGTACGACGCCCGCCAGAACCACCCGACAGGAGAAAGTGACGATGCCCGTCAAGAACCGCTTTGCCGAACTGCTGCCCGAAATCACCGCCTGGCGGCGGGATTTTCACGAACACCCCGAACTTTTGTTCGATGTCCATCGCACCGCCGGCAAGGTGGCCGGGCTTTTGCGCAGCTTTGGTTGTGACGAGGTGGTCGAGGGGATCGGGCGCACCGGCGTGGTTGGCGTGATCCGGGGGCGCAGCGACACCGGGGGCCGGGTGATTGGCCTGCGCGCCGATATGGACGCCCTGCCCATCCATGAGGCGACGGGCCTGCCGCATGCCTCGAAAACGCCCGGAAAGATGCATGCCTGCGGTCATGACGGGCACACCGCGATGTTGCTGGGCGCGGCGAAATACCTGGCCGAGACACGCAATTTCGACGGTACCGCCGTGGTGATCTTCCAGCCCGCCGAAGAGGGCGGCGGCGGCGGGCGCGAGATGGTGGCCGAGGGGCTGATGGAACGCTTCGGCGTGCAAGAGGTGTATGGCATGCACAACATGCCCGGCATCCCGGTGGGCCATTTCCACATCCGCGAAGGTGCGATGATGGCCGCGGCCGATCAGTTCGAGATCACCGTGACCGGCAAGGGCGGCCATGCCGCCAAGCCGCATGAATGCATCGATACCACGCTGGTGGCCAGCCACATCGTGATCGCGCTGCAATCCATCGCCAGCCGCAATGTCGATCCGCTGAAGCAGGTGGTCGTTTCGGTCTGCACCTTCCGCACCGAAACGCAGGCGCATAACGTCATCCCCCAGACCGTGCTGCTGCGCGGCACGGTGCGCACCATGGACCCCGCCGTGCAGGATTACGTCGAGGCCCGGGTGAAGGCCATTGCCGAGGGCACGGCGCTGACCTTTGGTGCCACGGCGGATGTGGCCTATGCGCGCGGCTATCCGGTGACGATGAACAGCCCCGAAAACACCCGCTTTGCCGCCGATGTGGCGCGCGCCGTTTCGGGCCAGGTCGAGGAAAACACCGCGCCGCTGATGGGGGCCGAGGATTTCAGCTTCATGCTGAACGAACGCCCCGGGGCCTATATCTTCCTGGGCAATGGCGATACGGCCAGCGTGCATCACCCGGCCTATGATTTCGACGACAACGCGATCCCGTTCGGATCGTCCTGGTATGCCGGCATGGTCGAGGCGCGGATGCCCGCGGCCTGAAAGGGCCGGGCGGGCCAAGCGTCACGCGGGGCAGGGGGCAGGGGCGCGCGCCGGGGAACCGGCGCGCATCCCGGCTCAGGCGTATCGCGTCAGCGCAGCACCATCACCGAACAGGGCGCATGGCGCACGACCCGCGCCGCGGTTGACCCCAGCAGGTAATCCTGCAGCCCGGGCCGGTGCGAGGCGATGACGATGCAGTCGTTGCCATTGGCCGACACCCAATCCAGGATTTCGGCCGCGGCATGGCCTTGGGTGATCGTGCCCATGCCATTGGCGAAACCGCCGGCCAGCTTGTCCAGCTCGGCCTGAATGCTTTTGCGCAGGTCGCTGGAATAGCCTTCGGGCATGTAGCTGATGGCATAGCCGGGCACTTCCATCATCACATGCAACAGTGTCACGCGGGCATCGGGCGCGGCCAGCGCACGGGCCGCAGCCAGGGCGGCCTCGGGGCTGTGGTCGTCGTCAAACGCGATCGGAACAAGGATATTTTTGTACATGTCGGTCCTCCTTCGGGGGCAGTCTGCCGCATGCTGGCACATCCGCCTAGTACAAATCCTTGATCAGGATCAGGTAAGGTCAGCCGCCGGTATGGCTCATGTGGCGCGATACCTGGCCCGCGACATGCTGGCGCGAATAGTCGAAGTCATGCCCCTTGGGCTTGCGCGCGATGGCGGCACGGATCGCGGCGATCAGGGCGGCGTCATCGGCGCTGGCGCGCAGCGGCGCGCGCAGATCGGCCATGTCTTCCTGGCCCAGGCACATGAACAGCTCGCCCGTGCAGGTGACGCGCACCCGGTTGCAGCTTTCGCAGAAATTATGCGTGAGCGGCGTGATGAAGCCGATCTTCTGCCCCGTTTCGTCCAGCCGGACATAGCGCGCGGGCCCGCCGGTGCGATCCGTCAGGTCGGTCAGCGTAAAGCGTTCGGCCAGCCGCGCGCGCAGATCCTTCAGCGGCCAGTACTGATCCAGCCGCATTTCCTCGCCCATTTCGCCCATCGGCATGACCTCGATGAAGGTCAGGTCATGGCCTTCGGCCCCGCACCAGTCGACCAGGCCGAACAGCTCATCTTCATTGAAGCCTTTCAGCGCGACCGCGTTGATCTTGACGCGCATCCCCGCGGCACTGGCGGCGCGGATGCCGTCAAGCACCTGCGGGAGCCGGCCCCAGCGGGTGATCCGGGCAAATTTCGCCTCATCCAGCGTGTCGAGCGAGACGTTGATCCGCCGCACCCCCACCGCCGCCAGATCGGCGGCAAAGCGGGTCAGCTGGCTGCCATTCGTGGTCAGCGTCAGTTCCGTCAGCGCGCCCGTGTCCAGATGGCGCGCGACCTTGCGGAAAAAGGTTATGATGTCCTTGCGCACCAGCGGTTCCCCCCCGGTGATGCGCAGTTTCTTTACCCCCAGCCCGATGAAGGCGCTGCACAGCCGGTCAAGTTCTTCCAGTGTCAGCAGGTCCTTTTTCGGCAGGAACTGCATGTGTTCGGCCATGCAATAGGTGCAGCGGAAATCGCACCTGTCGGTGACCGACACCCGCAGATAGGTGATCGGACGGGCGAAGGGATCGACAAGCGGGGGGGCGGGGGGCTGCATCATGCCGACAAGTTAGGTCTGTGGGGACCGCACAGCAAGGGCGAAACTGTCGTGCCATGCCTGTCGTGCCATGCCTGGCGCGACTGTCCCGCGCGATTGTCCGCGCCGGGCAAAGCGGTTAGCCTTTCGGGAATGCCGCGCAAGGAAAGGGATGCCTGCCATGACCAAAGCCACCGTTGCCGCCGCGCTTGGCGCGCTGATCGTGCTGTCGGCCTGTGCGCAGGGGCCGCTTGCGGGCCTGCGCCCGGCCGATGCGGTGACGCCCGCCGTGGCGCCGCCTGCGGCACCGCTGCCCGTGCCGATCCCGAAACCCGCCGCGCGCACGGTCGAGGATTTCGACACCACCACCGCCGCGCAGCGCGCCGCCGCCGCAAAGCCCGCCCCGGGGGCCGAGACGCGGCTGGGTGCGACGGTGGCAAGCCTGGGCAACCCCGCCGATCCCGGATTCTGGCTGCGCACGCCGCTTGCGCGCGCCGAAACACCGGGCCGGATCGAGCATGCCGCAACCGGCGCCTCGGCGCAGGTCACGCTGTTGCCGATGCCGGGGGCGGCTGCAGGCGCGGGCAGCCGGATTTCCCTTCCCGCGCTGCGGCTTCTGGGCCTGCCGCTGACGGCGTTGCCCGAACTGGTGGTTTACGCGCGTTAGGCGGCGCGGCGGGGCCGGGGCCGCGGATCAGGCGTCAAGATCTATCCAGACCGGGACGTGGTCGGATGGCTTGTCACCGGCCCGCACCTCGCGGTCGATGCCCGCGTCGCGCAACAGATCGGCCGCCTGGGGCGACAGCAGCAGATGGTCGATGCGGATGCCGTTGTTGCGCTGCCAGGCACCGGCCTGATAATCCCAGAAACTGTAATGCCCCGGCCCCTGCACCCGGGCACGGAAGGCATCGGTGAAGCCAAGGTTCACAATGCGCCGGAACGCGGCCCGGCTTTGCGGCAGCGCCAGCGCATCTTCGCGCCAGGCGTCGGGGCGGGCGGCATCCTCATCCTGGGGGATGACGTTGTAATCGCCCGCCAGAACCACCGGATCTTCGGTGGCCAGAAGGGCGGCGGCATGGGCGCGCATACGGTCCATCCAGGCCAGTTTATAGTCATATTTCGGCCCCGGCGCGGGGTTGCCATTGGGCAGATACAGCCCCGCCACGCGGATCGCGCGGTCCCCGATCACCGTGGCCTCGATCCAGCGGGCCTGGTCGTCGGCGTCATCACCGGGCAGGCCGCGGGTCACATCCTCCAGCGGCAGGCGCGACAGGATCGCCACCCCGTTGAAACTTTTCTGGCCATGGGTTTCCACGCGATAGCCCATGTCCTCAAAGATTTCCCGCGGGAAAGCCTCATCCACCGACTTGATTTCCTGCAGCAGGGCGACATCGGGGCGGGCCTCGGCCAGCCAGGCGGGCAGGGCCTCAAGGCGCGCCTTGATCCCGTTGATGTTGAAGGTGGCGATTTTCATGCAGCTCTCCCTGCGGCGTGGGGCCTTTCTAGGACGCAGCGCAGGCCTTGCCAAGCGCGCCCGCCCGCGATCTCTGCGCATCAATCGCGGCAAGCGCCCGGCCCGCAGGCGCCGCAGCGGCCGGCGGACCCGCCCGTCACATCGAAAAAGAAATCCCGCAGCCGCAGGATGACGTGGCATTGGGATTTTGCACCACAAAGCGCGCGCCGATCAGCTCATCGGTGAAATCGATCACCGCATTTTCCAGAAACGGCAACGATATCGGGTCGATCAGCACCCGTTCACCGCCGCCTTCCAGCACCAGATCGCCCTGGGCCGGGGTATCCTCCAGCTGCAGGTCGTATTGGAACCCCGAACACCCGCCGCCCTCGACCGCGACCCGCAACGCGCGGGGGGTGGCCGCGCCGGCATTGATCTCGGCCAGCCGGGCAAAGGCACGGGGCGTCACTTTCGGGGGAATGTTCAGCATCTTCGCACCTGTTCTTTACCTCTTGCTGCGATATAGGATGACGCAAAAGACGCGACAAGACGAGGGGCCGGATCGTGCTGCAACCTTATGCCTGCCATCCCGCAGCCAGCCGGGGGCGACTGCATGCCGAAAGCATGTCCACCTTCCGTTCGCCGTTTCAGCGTGACCGGGACCGGATCATCCATTCCAGCGCCTTCCGGCGGCTGAAACACAAGACGCAGGTCTTTGTCGAACACGAAGGCGATTACTACCGCACCCGTCTGACCCACACGATCGAGGTGGCGCAGGTCGCGCGCACCATCGCCGGTGCCCTGGGCCTGAACACCGACCTGGCCGAGGCGGTGGCGCTGGCCCATGACCTTGGCCATCCGCCCTTCGGCCATACCGGCGAAGATGCGCTGGCCGCGCTGATGGCGCCCTTTGGCGGGTTCGATCACAATGCCCAGGCGATCCGCATCGTCACCCGGCTGGAAAAGCACTACGCAGGCTTTGACGGGCTGAACCTGACCTGGGAAACGCTTGAAGGCATCGCCAAGCATAATGGGCCGGTCATCGGGGGGGGCGGCGGGTCACATACCGTACCGGACCGTGCCAGCCTGCCTTATGCGCTGGCCGAATTCGACGCGCAATGGGATCTGGAACTGACCACCAACGCCAGCGCCGAGGCGCAGGTGGCCGCCGTGGCCGATGATGTCGCCTATAACCACCACGATCTGCACGACGGGTTGCGCGCCGGCCTGTTCACCGAGACCGACCTGATGGAATTGCCCACCATCGGCCCCTGTTTCGCCGAGGTGGATCGCCTGCACCCGGGCCTTGATCCGATGCGCCGCCGGCATGAGGCGTTGCGCCGCATCTTTGGCGTGATGGTCGAGGATGTGATCGCCGTGGCGCAGAACCGGCTGGAAAGCCTGCAACCGCAAAGCGTGGATGACATCCGCGCGATGGAGGGGCCGATCATCCGCTTTTCCAAGCCGCTCTATCAGAACCTCAAGGCGATCAAGGGCTTTTTGTTCACGCGGATGTATCGCGCGCCCTCGGTCGTGGTTGAACGGCGCCGTGTCACGGCGATGGTCAACGCGCTGTTCCCGCTGTTTCTGGACGAACCCGACCTGCTGCCCGAGGATTGGCAGCCCGAGGTCGCCCGCGCGCAAGGGATCGGCCGGACCGAACTGGCCCGGGTCGTGCTGGACTATGTCGCCGGCATGACCGACCGGTTCGCGATCCAGGAATATCACCGCCTGATCAGCCCCGAGGCCTGACCGCCCCGGGCCGGTTTGTTCCGTAACGGATTGCCCGGGATCGTGAACAACGCCGGGCCCCCAACCGGCGAAGGCGCCAGATCCGCCAGGGGACACCGCGCCGCCCGATCCTGGGCCCGGCCCCGTCCTTGCCCCGTCCTTGCCCCGGTCACGCGCCGGGACGGGCCTTGCGCTGCACCGGCCCCTATTCCGGTATTTCCGCATCGCGCTGCACGGCGGCGCGGGCAGGCACCCGGTCGCCCATCGCGCGCGCCCCGGGCGGGCGGTCATCCCGCCGCCCGACCGCATGTCTCAGCCGCCGATGCGTGCAAAGCTGGTGCGGTTGTCTGGCCCAAGGCCCAACCAGCCCGCGGTGGTGGCCGCCAGATGGCCAACTACCTGAACGCGCTGGGTGATGCCGCGTGCTTCCATCTGGGTGGCGGCGGTGCCGGTCTGTCCCGGGAAATCGGCCGCAACCGCCTGCGCGGGCACGATCACCGCACCGTTGCGCGCATCGACCACCTCGATCGTGTAGCGGATATCATAGACACCCGTGCCGGCGGGCGCCGAGCGGCGCGATTTTTCGTTCAGCGCATGGAACGTCTGCAGCGTCACGCGGAAGCGGACGCGCTGCTTGCCGTTCAGCCCGGCTGCGCCGTGCGTGATCCCCTCACGCAGCAGCCGCGCGACCTGCGCGCGCCGGTCGCCAAAGGGTTCACCCTGCCAGACGATGTCTGCCTTGGGCACATAGACCGTGTTGTCTTCGGAAACCGACAGCGTTTCGGGAACGGTCACATCCACCCCGGCCAGCCGCCAGTCCTTTGCCGAAGCCCCGACCGGTTCATAGCTGGTCATCCAGGCGCTGCCGCACCCCGCCAACACCGCAAGCGCGCCCAGTCCCAGACCAATCACGGCACGCCGACTGAAATTGCCACTCATACAAACCTCTCAAATTACAGGAACTGGCGGTCCTTTAGCGAAGAAGCTTGTGAAAATCCACTTCTTTCAGGTTGACTTCGGGGCAATTCCCCCGTCAGCCCCGGTTATTGCATCATTTCCTTGGTCGCGTTCAGCGCGATGCCGGGATAATCGCGGATCACGCGGTCGATGTCCCACTGCAACCGCGTCAGGAACACGATATCGCCGTCATGGTCGGTCGAAATGTGCTGCTTGTTGGCCTGCACCATCCGTTCGACTGCCGCGCAATCGCCCTGCACCCAGCGCGCCGAGGTGAACTGCGACGGCTCGAACCGCACCGGAATGCCATATTCGATACCGATCCGGCTGGCCAGCACCTCGAACTGCAGCGCGCCCACCACACCTACGACAAAGCCCGATCCGATCATCGGCTTGAACACCTTGGCGGCACCTTCCTCGGCGAATTGCATCAGCGCCTTTTCCAGATGCTTGCCCTTCATCGGGTCGGTGGACCGGACCGATTGCAGCAGTTCGGGCGCAAAACTGGGGATGCCGGTAAAGCGCAGCGCCTCACCCTCGGTCAGCGCATCGCCAATGCGCAGTTGCCCGTGGTTCGGAATGCCGATGATGTCGCCCGCCCAGGCCTCTTCGGCCAGCTCGCGGTCGGCGGCCAGGAACAGCACCGGGTTCGTCACCGCCATCGGCTTTTTGCTGCGCACATGCAACAGCTTCATCCCGCGCGTGAAATGCCCCGAAACCATGCGCACAAAGGCCACCCGGTCGCGGTGCTTGGGGTCCATGTTGGCCTGCACCTTGAAGACAAAGCCGGTGACGGGCTTTTCCTCGGGCGCCACGTCGCGCTCGGCCGCCTTCTGCACCTGCGGTTGCGGCCCGTATTCGCCGATGCCGTCCATCAGCTCCCTGACGCCAAAGGAATTGATCGCGGATCCGAACCAGATCGGCGTCATGTGCCCCTCAAGAAAGGCCTGGCGGTCGAAGGCGGGCAGCAATTCGCGCGCCATCTCCAGTTCCTCGCGCAGCTTTTCCAGCTGCCCGGCAGGGACATGTTCGGCCAGCTTCGGGTCGTCCAGGCCGTCGATCTTGATCGACTCCGCCACCCGGTTGCGGTCGGCCCGGTCGATCAGCTCCAGCCGGTCGTGCAGGATGTCATAGCAGCCCAGGAAATCGCGGCCCATCCCGATCGGCCAGCTGGCGGGGGCCACGTCGATGGCCAGGTTTTCCTGGATCTCGTCGATGATCTCGAAGGTGTCGCGCGCCTCGCGGTCCATCTTGTTGCAAAAGGTCAGGATCGGCAGGTCGCGCAGCCGGCATACCTCGAACAGCTTGCGGGTCTGGCTTTCCACCCCCTTGGCACCGTCGATCACCATGATCGCCGCATCAACGGCCGTCAGCGTGCGGTAGGTATCTTCGGAAAAATCCGAGTGGCCGGGCGTATCCACCAGATTGAAGCGGAACGCGCGATAGTCGAACGACATCGCCGAGGCGGAAACCGAAATCCCGCGGTCCTGCTCCATCTTCATGAAGTCCGACCGCGTGCGCCGCGCCTCGCCCTTGGCGCGCACCTGGCCCGCCATCTGGATCGCGCCGCCGAACAGCAGGAACTTTTCGGTCAGCGTGGTTTTCCCGGCATCCGGGTGCGCGATGATCGCAAAGGTCCGGCGGCGGGCGATTTCGGCGGGAAGATCGGGTCTGTTGCTCATGCGCGCCCTTTAGCGCGCCCCCGCCGCCCGCGCAATCGCCCAGATCGCCAAAGCCGCGCCTGCCTGCTTCGGCTTTGCGAAAATATCCTCGGGGGGGGACGTGGCCGGCCCCCGGCACGGGGGCGGGCTGCGGCCCGGGGGGCAGACAGCCCCCCGCCCGGGTCACCGCCCGCGCGCGCCCCTCAGTCCCCCGCGCGGCGGCGAAACAGCGTGTCCAGCCCCACGCGCGCCAGCGTCTCGCGCCCGGCCTCGGTGCTGAAATGCGGCTTGTGGTTCAGCCCCGGCAGGCGGCTGCGGATTTCCGCTGTCAGATCGCCGGGCAACAGGCCCAGCGTCGCCTCGGTCACCATCAGGCTTTCGCAGGGGATGCCTTCGGCATAGATGATCTCATGCCGGTCAAAGACCAGCGCGTGATAATCGACATAGCCGCCTTCGCGCCGCCAGACCTTGCCGTCATCGACCAGATGCTTGGCCTGCACCAGAACCTCGGCGGTGCGGCCGATGCGCTGTTTGCCGCGCCGGTACAGAAAGATGCGGTGATGCGGGCTGACGATCAGATCGCCCTCATTGCCCAGCGTGCCGGCCGAAATCACCACCGGGGCAAAGGACCCCAGCGCCCGCAATGTCGCCCGCGCCACAAGCCGCAGCGGCTGCGCGCCGTGATCGCGCGTCAGGATCGCATCGCCCGGCCGCAGGCTTTCGATCGGGCGCCGTGCGCCGCCCGCCAGCGTGATCATCGTGCCCGTGGTGAAGGCCACACAGACCAGATCGGCCAGCCGCACATCGCGCGGCGCGTTGTCGGTTTCGATCAGCGTGTAATCCATGCGCGGCGCGATGGGCGACATCGGCAGGATGCACAGCCGCCCGCTGCCGGTGTTGCGCAACAGCAGGATATCCACCCCGTCGCCATCGGGGGCCATCATCACATGGCGCGCGACCAGCTCGATCCGGTCGCCTGCACGGCCCAGCTCTGACCCCGGCGCCACCACCTGCACGCCCCCCGGTGCGCCATCGGCGGCCAGCAACATCCGGCGCGGGCGCGCCTCGCGGTCCAGCTGATAGACATCGCCCGCCTCGCATTCGGGGGGCGGGCCGACCGGATCGCCGTGATTGGCCCCCGAGGTCACGCGGAAATCCGCCGCCTCGAAGACATGCACCCGGCGCGCGGGCGGCGGGCTGTCTGGGCGCGCGGGCGGGGCGGGCGACATCGGCTGCGGCCTTCTGCAAGGGGCTTGGGGAACATTCTTCTGCCCGGTAAATCCGATTACCGCCCCGTGCGTCAAGCACCGCACGCCCGATACGCGCCATCACGATCTTTTGTCCGCCGCGCGCCGGTGCTAGGCAGGGGCGGAACATTTGCAGGGGAGCATCAGGATGGATCTTGGCATCAGGGGCAAGCGTGCGCTGGTCTGCGCGGGGTCGAAGGGGCTGGGGCGCGGCTGCGCCGAGGCGCTGGCGGCGGCCGGGGTGGAACTGGTTCTGAACGCCCGGGGCACGCCCGCGCTGGAAGCAACGGCCGAAGCGATCCGCCAGGCCCATGGCGTGCCGGTCACCGCGATCGCGGCCGACATCACCACCGAATCGGGCCGCGCCGAGGTGCTGGCCGCGGCGGGCGGGGTGGATATCCTTGTCACCAACGCAGGCGGGCCCCCGCCCGGCCTGTGGTCGGATTGGTCGCGCGACGATTTCATCGCGGCGCTGGATGCCAACATGCTGACCCCGATCGCGCTGATGCAGGCCTGCCTGCCGGGCATGATCGCGCAGGGCTGGGGGCGGGTGGTCAACATCACCTCGCAATCGGTGCGCGCGCCGATCCCGCAGCTGGGGCTGTCCAATTCGGCCCGGGCGGGGCTGACGGGATTTGTCGCGGGCACCGCGCGCCAGGTCGCCCGGCATGGCGTGACGATCAACAACCTGCTGCCCGGCATCCACGCCACCGACCGCGCGATCGCGCTGGATGGCGGGGTGGCCAGGGACCAGGGCCTCACGCTGGAAGAAGCCGCCGCGCGCCGCGCCGCGACGATCCCCGCGCGCCGCTATGGCACGGCGGCCGAATTCGGCGCCACCTGTGCCTTCCTGTGTTCGGCGCATGCGGGCTTTATCGTGGGGCAGAACATCCTGGCCGATGGCGGGGCCACCAATCTCACGATT
This sequence comes from Pontitalea aquivivens, assembly GCF_046507575.1. Taxonomy (NCBI): domain Bacteria; kingdom Pseudomonadati; phylum Pseudomonadota; class Alphaproteobacteria; order Rhodobacterales; family Paracoccaceae; genus Pontitalea; species Pontitalea aquivivens. The sequence continues at coordinate 47,393 of NZ_JBKFEY010000008.1, forward strand.
TAGGATCGGCCGCCGCGGGGGCCGGTGCTTGCACAGCCCGGCCGGGCCTGCTATCCCGAACGTAACCTGACCGTTCCAATCGGAATATCGATGACCCAGCCCCCCCGTCCCGCCGCAGGCCCCCGCCCCATGCCCGAGGCGCCGCGCCTTGAAGTGCAGGGGCTGGTGCGCCGCTTCGGCGGGCAGACCGTTGTCGATGACGTCTCGTTCTCGATCCCGGCGGGGCAGGTGACCTGCCTGCTGGGCCCGTCTGGCTGCGGCAAATCGACCACGCTGCGCCTGATCGCGGGCGTCGACATGCAGGACGAAGGGCGCATCTTCGTCGATGGCAATCTGGTCTGCGATACGGTCTTCCGCGTCCCGCCGGAACGGCGCGCGATCGGGCTGATGTTTCAGGATTTCGCGCTGTTCCCGCATCTGTCGGTGGCCGACAACGTGGCTTTCGGGCTGACCGGCCCCCGGGCCGGGAAACGCACCCGGGTCGAGGAGTTGCTGGCCCGGGTGCATCTGTCGCGCCACATCGACAGCTTTCCCCATGCGCTGTCGGGGGGCGAACAGCAGCGCGTGGCGCTGGCGCGCGCCCTGGCGCCGCGGCCGCGCATCCTGTTGATGGACGAACCCTTCTCGGGGCTGGATGAGCGGCTGCGCGACGGCATCCGCGATGAAACGCTGGCGCTGTTGAAAGAGGAAGGCACCGCGGTCCTGCTGGTGACGCATGAACCGCATGAGGCGATGCGCATGGCCGACCAGATCCTGCTGATGCGCGGCGGGCGTATCGTGCAGCGCGGCGCACCCTACAACCTCTACAACGCCCCCATCGACCGCGCGGCGGCGGCCTTCTTTTCGGATATCAACGTGATCCCGGCCACAGTCCGGGGCGCGCTGACCCGGACCCCGTTTGGTGAATTCCTGACCCCGGGCCACCCCGATGGCACACCGGTCGACATCGTGATCCGCCCGCAGCACCTGAAAATCGATTTCGACCGCGCCGGGCGCGGTCCGAACCCGACACCACAGGATGGAACGCCTGCCCGCGGGGTGGTGCAACGCGCACGTTTCATGGGGCGCGAAAGCCTTGTGGAATTCGTGATGGATTTCGACGGATCGGTGCTGAAGACGACCGTGCCGAATGTCTTTCTGCCGAAAGCCGGCACGCCGATGTGGCTGATGATCCGTCGCGACCGCTGTTTCGTGTTCCCGCGCACATAGGGGGCGCTGCCCCCTCTTGGCGCTGTGCGCCAATTCACCCCCGGGATATTTGGACAAAGCCGAAGGACAGATCGCGCCCGGGCCGCAGCTTGCATTTTCGGCTTTGCGAAAATATCCCGGGGGACGCGCGGCACGCGCGCGGGGGCAGAGCCCCCGTTCCGCGTTACCCGGTCCCGACCCGGCCGGCATGGCCACCCCGTCGCCGCTGCAGGCGGGGGGCGCGACCGGGCAATTCGTCCATGATCCGGCGCCGGGTCTGTGGCGACATGCTGCCCCAGCGGCCGATTTCCTCGATCGTGCGGAAGCATCCCACGCAGATTCGCTCGACCGGATGCACCGCGCATAGCCTGACGCAGGGGCTTTCGATTTCGGGCCGGGTCCAGAGGCTGTCGGTCGTGTCGGTCATCGCTGTCCCATATAAGCCAGACGGTCCAGGGCGCCTTGCAGGATAAACCCGGCGGCGACATGGTCGATCACCTCGGCGCGACGTTTTCGGGACATATCCGCCTCGAGCATCGCGCGTTCGGCGGCAACGGTCGACAGCCGTTCATCCCAGAATCCGATCGGCAGCGGGGTGAGCTTTTCCAGATTGCGCGCGAAGGCGCGGGTCGACTGGCAGCGCGGGCCTTCGCTGCCGTCCATGTTCATCGGCAGGCCAAGGATCAGGCCCCGGATGTCGCGTTCGGCCACGATCTTCAGCAGCGCCTGCGCATCGAGCGTGAATTTCTCGCGCCGGATCGTGGTCAGGGGCGAGGCAACGCTGCGCAGCCCATCCGACACCGCCACGCCGATCGTCCTGGTGCCCAGATCAAGCCCCGCGACGGCCCCGGTGCGGGGCAGGGCGGCGGCGAAATCCTCAATCGAGGTGCAGATCACTCGTCCAGCCCCGCGGCCCGGGCGGCGGCGCGGATCTGTTCCAACGCGGCCGGATCGGCGGCCAACGCGGCACTGGCCGCGGCCAATGCGGCGCGCGCGCGGGCCGTTTCGCCCAGAATTCCCAGCGATGAGATCAGCCGCGCCCATTCCCCCGCGTTGCCACCTTCGGCCAGCAGGCGGTCTTCCAGCCCCGCGACCATGCCCTGGATCATCTCTTGCCGCTCGGCCTCGGTCATCGCGCTGGCCGCCTGCATCTCGGCCGCGCCGGGCCCGGGCAGGGCGGGCAGCGCGGGGCCGGGCGGGGTGCCGGCATTGGCGGCGCGGATCAGCGCCAGATCCTCGGGGCGCTGGGCGAACAGGGTTTCGGCCTCGCCCAGAACGGCATCGGCGCGCGCCCCGTCGTCCAGCAGGCGCAGGGCCGCCAGAAGCTGCGCCCAGTCCTGCGCCGTCCCGCCCTGTTGCGCCAGCCGCGCGTTCAGCGCCTCAAGGCCCGGGCGCAGCGCGGCTTCGCGCGCATCGGGCGGCAATTGCAGGGCGCCGGCCAGATCCAGCGCCGCGCCGGCGCGCGGGGCGGGCGGGGTATAGTCGGCCTCACCCGCAAGCCAGGCCAGCGCGGGGATATTGGCCAGGATCTGCGGCACCCATGGCGCATCCGCCGTGCTTTCGCGCAGCAGCCCATCCCAGATCCGGAAGGCGCGGTCGCCGCGCCCGTTCTGCGCCATCATCAGCCCGACGTAATAGCGCGCAAGCCCGTCGCCCGGGTCAAGCGCCAGCGCGCGGCCCAGCGCGCCCTCGGCCTCGGCGGTGACGACGCCACCGGCGGCGACCACCATCAGCTCGGCCAGCCGGGCATGATCCTCGGCGCTCGCCGCATCCCCCTTCAGCGCGACCAGCCGCCGCTGCGCTTCCCATGCGGCGCGGTAATTGCCCATGTTCGCCTCATTGCGGGCCAGCAGCGCCAGACCTTCCAGATCATTGGGGCGCTGCGCGACGACCGCGCGCAGCCGTTCCATCAGGGTGTTGAACTGCGGGTCGGGTTCGGGCAGGGGGCCGCGCGCGGCCGTGGCGGTCTGCTCGGCCGCGTCCTGCGTGGGGCGGTTGTCGTAAAGCTCTTGCGCCATGTCGATGCGCAGCGCCAGCGGCAGGTCGGGATAGCCCGGCGCGCCCAGCCGCTGATAGAGCCAGAACGACCCGCCCAGCACCACCGCCGCCGCCAGCGCCGCCGTCAGCGTCAGCCCCCGGGACGCACGCGCCGCCACCTGCCCGGCCTGGACGGCGCGGTCCGCCTCCAGCACCCGGCGCGAGATTTCCAGCCGCAGCCGCTCTGCCTCATCGCGCGCCAGCACGCCGCGCGCCAGATCGCGTTCCACATCGCGCAACTGGTCGCGATAGACCCGCAGGTCATAGGCGGCCGAGGGTTCGGCCCCGCTGCGCCCCCGCCAGAGCGCAAGCCCCAGCAACAGCGCGATCAATGCGGCAAGCGCGGCGGTGATGATCCAGAACAGCATGGCGTCTCCTTGTGCTGCACCCATTTAGGCCGCTTGCGCCGCGGGAAAAAGCCCAATGCCGCGGGATGGAGCGCCATGTCGCAGGGCGTGGACGGATTTTTTGACGAAATCTGGGGGGCAAATGCCGTCCGGGGGCTGGAAATTGGCCCCCGCCCGGGTCCATCAATGATGCAAGCGCCGGGCGGGCGCGGGGATTCGCGCGCCCGGCAAGACCACCCGCCCGGGCCCGCCCGGGCCCCAGCAGGAGCGCCGCATGGCCCAGAGACGCTATTCCCTGTTCGCCGTCGCGCGCGAGGCGATGCGTTTCCATTCCGGATGGGAACGCGCCTGGACCTCGCCCGAGCCGAAGAAACGCTATGACGTGATCGTGGTGGGGGCGGGCGGCCATGGGCTGGCCACGGCCTATTACCTGGGCAGGAACCACGGCATCCGCAACATCGCGGTCGTCGAAAAGGGCTGGCTGGGCGGTGGGAACACCGGGCGCAACACCACCATCATCCGCTCGAACTACCTGCAGGATCCTTCGGCGGCGCTGTATGAAAAGGCCCGTTCGCTTTACGAAGACCTCAGCCAGGATCTGAACTACAACGTGATGTTCAGCCCCCGCGGCCTTCTGATGCTGGCGCAGACCGAACATGAGGTGCGCGGCTACAAGCGCACCGTCCATGCCAACACCCTGCAAGGCGTCGAAACCGAATGGATCGGCCCCGAACGCGTCAGGGACCTGGTGCCGATCATCAACATCGACGGTCCCCGCTACCCGGTGCTGGGCGCGCTCTATCAGGCGCGTGGCGGCACCGCGCGCCATGACGCCGTCGCCTGGGGCTATGCGCGGGCCTGTTCGGCCATGGGCATGGACATCATCCAGCAATGCGAGGTGACCGGCATCCGCACCGCGGGCGGCCAGGTGCAGGGCATCGACACCACCAGGGGCGCGATCGATTGCGACAAGCTGGCCATCGTCGTCGCCGGCCATTCCTCGGTGCTGGCCGAAATGGCGGGCTTCCGCCTGCCGATTGAATCGATGGCCCTGCAGGCGCTTGTTTCCGAACCGATCAAGCCCTGCATGGATGTCGTGGTCATGGCCAACACCGTGCATGGCTACATGTCGCAATCCGACAAGGGCGAAATGGTGATCGGCGGCGGCACCGACGGGTTCAACAACTACACCCAGCGCGGCTCTTGGCAGCATATCGAGGAAACCGTCCGCGCCCTGATCGAGACCTTCCCGATGATCTCGCGGCTCAAGATGCTGCGGCAATGGGGCGGCATCGTCGACATGACCGGCGACCGCTCGCCGATCCTGTCCTCCACCCCGGTCGGGAACATCTTCGTCAACTGCGGCTGGGGCACCGGCGGGTTCAAGGCGATCCCGGGCTCTGGCTGGGCGATGGCCGATCTGGTCGCGCGCGGCCAGCCCGGGCCGCTGGCCGCCGATTTCGGCCTCAACCGTTTCCGCGAAGGCCGGTTCATCGACGAATCCGTCGCCGCCGGCGTCGCCCACTAAGGAAGAACACCGATGCCGCTTCTTCTTGGTCGAAATACTCCGGGGGTCCGGGGGCGGCGCCCCCGGCCTCGTCATCCGAAAGGCGGATTGCCATGCTGACCCTGACCTGCCCCTGTTGCGGCGTGAAGGCCGAGGAAACCGAACTCGCCCCCGGCGGCGAGGCGCATCTCAGGCGTTTCGGCCCCGGATCCTCGGACGAGGATTTCGAATCCTACCTCTTCGCCCGGAAAAATCCCAGGGGCGTGCATTTCGAACGCTGGCGCCATGCCTATGGCTGCGGCAAGTGGTTTCTGGCCGCGCGCTGCACCGCCACGCTTGAGGTCTTTGGCACCTATCCCGCCCAGACCCCGGCGCCGCCCGCCGATATCCTCGCCGCCATCAAGTCCAGGCGCCCCGATTGGGAGGGCTACAAGTGAGCACCCGACTGTCCCGTGGCGGCCGTCTGATCGACCGCACCAAACCGCTGGCCTTCACCTTCAACGGCAAGCGCCTGCGCGGCTTTGCCGGCGACACGCTGGCCTCGGCGCTGCTGGGCGCCGATCAGATGCTGGTGGGCCGGTCCTTCAAGTACCACCGCCCGCGCGGCATCGTCGCCAGCGGGGTCGAGGAACCGAACGCCCTGCTGGGCCTTGGCGCCGGGGCGCGGTTCGAACCCGACCAGCGCGCCACCACGACCGAACTGTTCGAGGGCGCCGATGCCGCCAGCCAGAACCACTGGCCCAGCCTCGATTTCGACGTGGGCGTGGTGAACAACTGGGCCTATCGCTTCCTGCCGGCGGGTTTCTACTACAAGACCTTCATGTTTCCCCGCGTCGCCTGGAAACATCTGTTCGAGCCGGTGATCCGCCGCTCGGCCGGGCTTGGCAAGGCCCCCGTCGATCGTGACGTGGACCGCTATGAACAGGCCTATGCCTTCTGCGACGTTCTGGTCGCGGGCGGGGGCGTGGCTGGTCTTGCGGCGGCGTTGCAGGCGGCACGCGCGGGCAAGCGGGTGATGGTGCTGGAACAGACCCCGCACTGGGGGGGGCGCGCCCCGGTCGATGGCGGCACGGTGGATGGCCAGCCCGTTGCGGATTGGGTCAAGGTCGCCTTGCAAGCCCTTGAATCAATGAAAAATGTTACCTTGCACAATCGCTGTATGGTGGCGGGCGTGCATGACCATGGCTATGTGCTGGGCTATGAGCGCGTGGCCGATCACGCCCCGGGCGATGGCCGCCCGCGCCACCGGCTGTGGCGCATCCGGGCGGGGGAAATCATCTCGGCCAGCGGCGCGATCGAACGCCCGCTGGCCTTCGCGGGCAATGATGTTCCGGGCGTGATGCTGGCCTCGGCGGTGCGCGATTACCTGGTCAACTGGGCCGTCAGCCCCGGCGACCGCACGGTGATCGTGACCAACAATGACGACGCCTATCGCACCGCCCTTGCGCTGCTCGACGCGGGCCTGATCGTGGCGGCGATCGTCGATGCGCGCGCCCTGGCGACCGGTGATCTGGTGCAAGAGGCCCGCGCCCGTGGCATCCGCGTGCTGGAAGGCCGCGGCATCGCCAGGGTGAAGGGCACCAAACGGGTGACCGGCGTGCAGATCTGCGCGCAGGCGGGCGAGGGCGCGGCGCTGGAGGATATCGCCTGTGACTGCGTGGCCATGTCGGGCGGCTGGTCGCCGGTGGTGCATCTGTGGTCGCATTGCGGCGGCAAGCTGATCTGGGATGAGGCGCGGGCCTGTTTCCGCCCCGATCCCGCCCGCCCGCCGACCGGCGATCAGGGCCAGCCGATGGTGCGGGCCGCGGGTGCGGCCAATGGCGCGCTGACCCTGGCGGAGGTGCTGGCCGATGCCGATGGCCCTGCGGCGCAGGCCCCCGCCGAGGGTCCGATCGCCCCGGTCTGGGTGATGCCGCAGGGCGCGCCCGATGCGCTGCGCTTCAAGGCTTTCCTGGATTACCAGAACGATGTGAAGGTATCCGACGTGCAGCTGGCCGCGCGCGAGGGGTATACCTCGGTCGAACATACCAAACGCTACACCACGCTGGGCATGGCCACAGATCAGGGCAAGCTAAGCAACATCAACGGCCTGGCGGTGCTTTCTGATGCATTGGGCCAGCCGATCCCGGCGACCGGCACCACCACCTTCCGCCCGCCCTATGAACCGATCAGCTTCGGCGCCATCGCCGGCGAGGCGCGGGGCGAAATCTTTCAGCCGCTGCGCCGCACCCCGATGCATGACTGGCACGCCACCCACGGCGCGCATTGGGAACCCGTGGGCCTGTGGCGCCGGCCCTATTGCTACCTGCGCACGGGCGAGGGCATGCAGGACGCGGTTCGCCGCGAAATCCGCAACACCCGCAACGCGGTCGGATTGCTGGATGCCTCGACGCTGGGCAAGATCGTGGTCAGGGGGCCGGACGCGGGCCGCTTCCTCGACATGATGTATACCAACCTGATGTCCACCCTGCCGGTCGGCAAATGCCGCTATGGGCTGATGTGCAACGAAAACGGCTTCCTGATGGATGACGGGGTCGTGGTGCGCCTGTCCGAGGACAGCTGGCTGTGCCACACCACCTCGGGCGGGGCGGACCGCATCCATGCCCATATGGAGGACTGGCTGCAGTGCGAATGGTGGGACTGGAAGGTCTATACCGCCAACCTGACCGAACAGTTCGCACAGGTCGCTGTCGTCGGCCCGAACGCCCGCAAGCTTCTGGAACGCCTGGGCGGGATGGATGTGTCGAAAGAGGCGCTGCCCTTCATGACCTGGGCCGAGGGCACGCTGGGCGGGGTCCGGGCGCGGGTGTTCCGCATCAGCTTTTCGGGGGAATTGTCCTATGAAATCGCGGTGCCGGCGTCCGAAGGCATGGCCTTCTGGACCCGGCTGCTGGAGCTCGGGGCCGATCTGGGCGTCATGCCCTACGGGACCGAGGCGCTGCATGTGATGCGCGCCGAAAAGGGCTTTATCATGATCGGGGATGAAACCGACGGCACGGTGATCCCGCAGGACCTGGGCCTTGGCTGGGCAATTTCCAAAAAGAAGGCCGATTATATCGGCAAGCGCGCGCAGGAACGCAGCCACATGGCCAGCCCCGACCGCTGGCAGCTGGTGGGGCTGGAAACGCTGGACGGATCGGTCCTGCCCGATGGCGTCCATGCGGTGGCGCCGGGGCACAATCCCAATGGCCAGCGCAATGTGCAGGGGCGGGTCACGTCGACCTATTTCTCGCCCACGCTGAACAAGGGCATTGCCATGGGGCTGGTCCATCGCGGCCCGGCCCGGATGGGCGAGGTGCTGGATTTCCCGGTGGGGGCTGACAAGGTGGTGCAGGCGCGGATCGTCGATCCGGTCTTTTACGACAAGGAAGGGGAGAAGCCGAATGTCTGACGCCGTCAGCGCCCTGAATGGCCGCAGCTTTGGGGGTTTTGCCCGCGTGGCCGAGGCGGGCTTGCAGGGGATGATCACCATCCGCTGCGACCTTGCATCAAAGGCGCTTGCCAAGGGGATGAAAGGCCTGGGCCTTTCCGTTCCGGCGCAGCGGCGCATCGTGACCGGGGGCGATCATGCCGCGCTGTGGATGTCGCCTGATGAACTGCTGGTGCTGGTGCCCTATGCGCAGGCGGCCGATACGGTGGCGGCGCTGGAAAAGGCGCTGGCCAAGGATCATGCGCTGATCAGCGACGTGTCGGATGCCCGGGCGATGTTCCGGGTTTCCGGCGCCAGGGCCGATCAGGTGCTGATGAAGCTCTGCCCGGTCGATTTCGCCACCCTTGCCCCGGATGAGGTGCGCCGCACCCGCGCGGCCCAGGTGGCCGCGGCGCTGTGGCGGTCGGGGGGGGATGAGGTCTCGGTGATCTGCTTCCGGTCGGTCGCCGGCTATGTCATGGGCATCCTTGAACATTCCGCACGGCCGGGATCGGAACTCTTTCCCGGCTGATCGCCGCTTGCCCTTGACCTTGGGCCCCCCCGCCCTTCTATAGGCATTGGAACAGGAACCCTTGCAGAAGGAACAGTGAAATGGCTTTCGAACTTCCCGATCTTCCCTATGCCCATGACGCGCTGGCCGGTCTTGGAATGTCGCGCGAGACGCTGGAATATCACCACGACCTGCACCACAAGGCCTATGTCGACAACGGCAACAAGCTGATCGCGGGCACCGAATGGGAAAACAAGTCGCTGGAGGACATCATCCGCGGCACCTATCAGGCCGGCGCGGTGGCGCAGAACGGTATCTTCAACAATGCCAGCCAGCACTGGAACCATGTGCAGTTCTGGGAAATGATGGGCCCCAAGGGCGACAAGATGCCGGGCGCGCTTGAAAAGGCCCTGGTCGAGTCGTTCGGCACGGTCGAGAAATTCAAGGAAGACTTCGCCGCCGCGGGCGCGGGCCAGTTCGGCTCGGGCTGGTGCTGGCTGGTCAAGGACACGGACGGCAGCCTGAAGGTCACCAAGACCGAAAACGGCGTGAACCCGCTGTGCTTTGGTCAGACCGCGCTGCTGGGGTGTGACGTATGGGAACATTCCTACTACATCGATTTCCGCAACAAGCGCCCGGCCTATCTGACCAACTTCCTGGAAAAGCTGGTGAACTGGGAAAACGTGGCCTCGCGCCTGTGATCCCTGCGCCAATCGCCTGATTGAACCCGCCGGTGCGAACCGGCGGGTTTTTTTGTGCCACATTCTGTCATGGCACGCAGGCTTTCTTGTGTCAGACTGAAACAGATTCGTTCAAACCGAAAGGAGAATCCGAGATGTTGCTTCCCAAGGGGGCCTGGGTCGTTGTGGCGGACGGGGAAAAGGCGCTGGTGCTGGAAAATACCGGCGTACCGGGCGCGCCCAGGCTGGCCATGATCGCCCGTGATGAGGCGGACCCGGTGATCATCGCCTCGGACCGGCCCGGGCGCGTGCATGAGGCGGCACAGGGCGAGGCGCGGCGATCGGCGATGGAAATGCCTGATTACGCGCGGCTGACGGCCGAACGTTTTGCGGGCGATCTGGTCGACATGCTGCGTGACCGGCTGCGCCGGGGCAAGTTCGACAAGGTCGTGCTGGTCGCCCCGCCGCAGGTTCTGGGCGCGCTGCGCGATGAGATGGATGAGGGACTGGCGCGCCATGTCCTGGCCGAGGTCCACAAGACCCTGACCAACCATCCCGTCCCGAAGATCGCCGAGATCGTCGCGGCGGAACTTGACGGGATGTGAAACGGTGCCGGCGCGGGGGGCCGTCTGCCCCCCGGCATGGATCGCCCCCGTCCCGGGGGCGCCCCACGCCCCCCCCCGAGGATATTTGGGCAAAGCCGAAAACAGGTGCCGTCAGGTCAGCGCGCCGGCCAGCGCGCCCTGCAGACCGGCCACGGTGGGCACCAGCGCAAACAGCCCGCGCAGCGAGGCATCGGCAAAGCCTTCTGCGATGATATGATCGAGCAGCGCGATCAGCGGCTGCCAGTAGCCATCGGTGTCGAGCAGGAAGATCGGTTTGCGGTGCAGGCCGATCTGCGCCCAGGTCAGCACCTCGAAGAATTCATCCAGCGATCCCGCACCGCCGGGCAGCACGGCGATCGCGTCCGAATTCATGAACATGACCTTTTTGCGTTCATGCATGTTCTCGGTCACGATGAAGGTGGACAGATCGCGCTTGCCGACCTCCAGCGCGAACAGATGCTGGGGGATGACGCCGAAGGTCTGCCCGCCGGCGGCCTGGGCGGCGCGGGCGACTTCGCCCATCAGGCCGACATCGCCCGCGCCATAGACCAGCCGCCAGCCGCTGCGCGCCAGCATTTCGCCGGTGGCGCGGGCCTGTTGGGCGTAAACGGGGCGATTGCCCGGGCGGGCGCCGCAGTAGACGCAGACGGATCTCAGAGGGGGCGACATCGTAACCTTTCGGATTCCGGCGGTTGCGCGCGATTTCTTGAGTGCTGATAGCGGTCTTGCTAAGGTTCCTCAAGACGCGGCGCGGGAAATGACGCCGCCTGGATCGGGGAATATGATGGACAAGGACAAGACGGGCGCTGCCGGGGGATCGGACAGGCGCCGTTCGGGTGCGGCGCTGATGGGGGGGGTGGCAGCCGGGGCGCTGGTGGCGGCGCTGGGGGGCTGGCTGCTGCTGGGCCGCCTGGCACCGATGCCCGGGGGCGATGCGGGGCCCGATGCGGCCGTGCCTGTGGCCGGTCCGGTCGCATCCGGGACGGGGGTGGTCGAGCCGGCCGCCGATGCGCCCAAGGCCGCGCCGGAACAACAGGCCGCGCAATCCGCAACGGAAGACACGCCAGGGACCCCGGCAGGGGCCCCGGCGGTCGGGCAACCGGATGCCGCGTCCGAGACGCAGGCCGGGGCTGCAGCAGAAGCGCAGGCGGCGGGCGATGCGTCGGCAGAGGCCGATGCGCCGGCAGGGGGCGGGGTTGTCCCGGTCTTCGACACGTTCCGCGCCGCGCCGGATGGGTCGGTCACGCTGGCGGGGCGTGCCGCGCCCGGGGCAGAGGTCGAGGTCTTGCTGGATGGCGCGCCGGTGGCGACGGCCCGGGCGGGCGCGGGCGGGGCCTTCGCGCTGGTCTTTGACGTGCCGCCGTCCGGCGCGGCGCGGGCGCTGACGCTGCGGGTGGCCGGACCCGGGGGTGGGGCGCTGGTTTCGGCGCAGACGCTGGTGATCCGCCCGGATCTGGTCGCCGAGGCGGCGGGGGCCGTGCCGGCACCGGCGCTGTTGGCCGATGCGACCGGCGCACAGGTGCTGGCGCCGGCCCCGGATCCTGGCCTGGGCGGTGCGCTGGTGGTGGACACGATCGCCCATGACAGCGGCGCGGCGGTGTCGGTCAGTGGCCGGGGGGGCGCGGCCGGGCAGGTGTTGCGTGCCTATCTGGACAACCGCGAGGCTGGTCTGGCCGATGTCGCGCCCGATGGGTCGTGGCGGCTGCTGCTGCCCGATGTCGGGCCGGGGCGGTATCTGTTGCGGATCGATGCGCTGGATGACGCGGGCACGGTCGTGGCGCGGGCCGAGACATCCTTTGACCGCGCGGCGCCCGAGGTGCTGGCCGTGGCGGGTGAAGCGGTGGCAGGAGATGCGGTGGCGGGTGATGCGGTCGCCGCCCCCATGCCGGTTGCCCCGGGCGGGGTTCCGGCCTCGGGCGCCGGGGGGGCGGTGGTGGCGCGGCAGGGCGAGGCCGCGGATGGCCCGGAGCCAATGCCAGTGCCAGTGCCAGTGCCGGGGGCGGTACCAGTATCGGGGGCGGGGTCTGCCCGTCTGGCCCGTTTGCCCGGGAGTGCCGGCGCCGGCGCTGTGGACCAGGGGCGGGGCACTTCTGTTGCCGTGCCCGCAGATGGGGCTGCCGCCCGGCCCGTTGCGGGGGCGGGTGCCGCAGGCGCGGCCCCGGCGGTTCCGGCGGTGCGTCAGATCACCGTGGCCAGGGGAAGTTCGCTTTGGGCGATCGCGCGCGAGACCTATGGCGACGGCATCTTGTATGTGCGCGTCTTCGAGGCGAACCGCGCGCAGATCCGTGACCCCGATCTGATCTATCCCGGCCAGGTCTTTACCCTGCCCGAATAGGGCTGGACATCGCCGCCGCGGGGCTTAGGTTTGGCCGGGCCCGCGCGGGTCAGGCTGGCGTGGCGTGGGCCCGGGACCGTCCGGGGGCTGTCTGCCCCCGGACCCCCGAGGATATTTTCACAAAGCCGAAGAGGGCAGGATGCGCAGGTCGCAAAGCACGGTTTCGGGGCCGATGACGGCCGATGAGCGCGGGCGCGGGATGCGCACGATCCGGGCGGTTCTGCCCTATCTGTGGCCCGAAGGTCAGGCGTGGGTGAAGCGGCGGGTGGTGCTGGCGCTGGTGGCGCTGGTGGCGGCCAAGCTGATTTCCGTGGCGACGCCGCTGTTGTACAAGGTGGCGGTGGATGCGCTGGCGGGGACGGCGCCGGGGCCGGGCGTGCTGCTGGCGCTGGGGGCGGTCGGGCTGACGGTGGCCTATGGCATGGCGCGGCTGATGACGGTGGCTTTTGGCGAATTGCGCGATGCGATCTTCGTGCGCGTGGGCCAGCGGGCCCTGCGCGCCCTGGCGCTGGAGACCTTTACCCATATTCACCGCCTGTCGATGCGCTATCACATCACGCGCAAGACCGGGGGGCTGAGCCGGATCATCGAGCGCGGGGTGAAGGGGGTCGATTTCCTGCTGCGCTTCATGCTGTTTTCGATCGGGCCGCTGATCCTGGAACTGACGCTGGTGGCGATCCTGTTCGCGGTTCTGTTCGACTGGCGCTATGCGCTGGTGGTGGTGGCGACGATCTGGGCCTATGTCACCTTTACCTTCAAGGTCACCGAATGGCGCGTGCAGATCCGCCGCCGGATGAATGAGGCGGACACGGCCGCCAACCAGAAGGCGATCGACAGCCTTCTGAACTTTGAAACGGTCAAGTATTTCGGGGCCGAGAAGTGTGAGGCGGCGCGTTATGACGCCTCGATGGCGGGGTATGAGACGATGGCCGTGAAGACCGGCCAGAGCCTTGCGGTGCTGAACTTTGGCCAGTCGCTGATCATCACCTCGGGGTTGGTGGCGGTGATGGTGATGGCGGCGATGGGGGTGCAGGGCGGGGCGCTGACGGTGGGCGATTTCGTCATGGTGCAGGCCTACATGATCCAGATCACCATGCCGCTGGGTTTTCTGGGCACGGTCTATCGTGAAATCCGTCAGGCGCTGGTCGATATGGGCGAGATGTTCGATCTGCTGCATCAGCCGGCCGAGATCACCGACAGGTCCGGCGCGGGGCGGTTGGCCGTGTCAGGCGGCGAGGTGGTGTTTGACGATGTGCGCTTTGCCTATGACGCCGCCCGCCCGATCCTGAAGGGGATCAGCCTGACCGTGACGCCGGGGCAGACGGTGGCGCTGGTCGGGCCGTCGGGGTCGGGGAAATCCACCATCGGGCGGTTGATGTTCCGGTTCTATGACGTCACGGGCGGGGCGATCCGCATCGATGGGCAGGACATCCGCGATGTCACGCAGGAAAGCCTGCATGCCGCGATTGGCGTGGTGCCGCAGGATACGGTGCTGTTCAACGACACGATCCGCTACAACATCGCCTATGGCCGGGCCGATGCGACCGGGGATGAAATCATCGCCGCCGCGAAGGCCGCCAGGATCCATGACTTCGTCATGAGCCTGCCCGAGGGCTATGACACTGCGGTGGGCGAACGGGGGCTGAAGCTGTCGGGGGGCGAAAAGCAGCGCGTGGGCATTGCGCGCACGCTGCTGAAGAACCCGCCGATCCTGCTGCTGGATGAGGCGACCTCGGCGCTGGACACGCAGACCGAGCGCGACATTCAGGAAAGCCTGCGCGCGATGGGGCGGGGGCGGTCGGTGATCACCATCGCGCACCGTCTGTCGACGATTGCCGATGCGGACCGGATCGTGGTGCTGGAAGAGGGCCGCGTGGCCGAGGAGGGCACGCATGAGGCGCTTTTGGCGCGGCGCGGGCGTTACTGGTCGCTGTGGCAGCGCCAGGCCAGCGAGGAAGACGCGGCCTGACCCCGCCCCCCCCCGGGCCGCTGCGCGCGATCCGCAGGGGGCAGGGCAAGTGGGCCGGGGGTGTCATTCCGCGGCCTGTGGCGGGGTCTGTGCCAGGGCGGGCGTTGCGGGGGCCGGGCGGGCGGGCGTCTGCGGATCGGGGCTGTCCCACAGGATTTCGACCTTGCCCATCCGGCGCGTCTTGTGTGCCAGCGCCAGATCGCGCGCGGCGCGGCTGCCCTGGCCACCGGCCAGTGCCCCCAGCCGCGCCAGCCCCCGATAGGCGCCGCGCGCCGCCCAGATCCGGATCGCCAGCAGCGCGGGGGTCACCACCAGTGTCAGCACCGTTGCCGTGCCAAGGCCAAAGACCACGGCGGTGGCCAGTTGCTTCCACCACAGCGCGGTGGGGCTGTCGATCGAATAGCCGCCATTGATGAAATCCAGGCTCAGCCCGAACATCATCGGCGCCAGCCCCGCCATCGTGGTGATCGTGGTCAGCGCGACCGGGCGCAGCCGCTGTTCGGCGGTGCGCGCCACGGCCTCAAGCGGGGGCATGTAGCGGCTGAATTCCTGGAACGTGTCGATCAGGATGATGTTGTTGTTCACCACCACACCGGCCAGCGCCACGATGCCCACCCCGGTCATGATGATCGAGAAGGGCTGGCCCATCACCAGCATCCCCACCAGAACCCCGGCCGTGGACAGGATCACCGCCAGCAGCACCAGCACCGAATTGTAGAAGCTGTTGAACTGCGCCAGCAGGATCACGAACATCAGCGCCAGCGCCGCGCCAAAGGCGGACATCAGGAATTGCTGGCTTTCGGCCTGATCGACCATGTCGCCCGTCCATTCCCAGGCAACCCCGTCGGGCAGGGGCCGGGCGGTTTCCAGCCATTGGGTGATCGCCGCGATGCGTTCGTTGCCATTGATCGGCTGGCCCGCGTCATTGACAAGGCCCGGCAGCACATCGGCCTTGATGTCGTAATAGCGCATCTGGTCCACCCGGTCGATGCGCGCCAGCTTCGGCACCGGGGTGCGGGTGATGAAATTGGCCAGCGGCACCAGCCCTTCGGCGGTGCGCAGCTTCAGCGCATCCAGCGTGGCCAGCAGGCGGTCTTGCCCGGGCAGGCGCACGCGGATGTCGATTTCCTCGTCCGAACTGTCGACCCGCATCCGGTCCAGCAGGATGCCGCGGGTGACCAGCTGCACCATGCCGCCCACCGTCGCCACATCCGCGCCAAAGCGGCCCGCGCGGGTGACATCGACGGCGATTTCCCAGTCGATGCCGGGCAGGGGGCGGGTATCCTCGATCGCGGTGATGCCCGCCATCGTCGCCAGATGCGTGCTGACGCGGGTGACGGCGGCATCGAGCGCGGCAAAATCATCGCCCTTCAGGCGCAACTGGATCGGCTTGCCCGAGGCGGGCCCGCGCGCTTGCGCCAGGAATTCCACGCGGATGCCGGGGATCGCCTGAAGCCGGGCCAGTACGCCGTCCATGATCGTGTCGCCATCCAGCGCCGGATCGTGGCGCCGGTCACCCCAGGGCAGCATTTCCACCTGGATCTGGCCGATCGTGTCGCGCGGCGCGCTGGCCCCGCCGGTGTTCTGGTTCAGCCCGCCATCGCCGGCAAAGGAAAACACCGCGCCCACGCCGGGCGTGCCCAGCACCCCGGTTTCGGCCAGGCGCAGGATTTCGTCCTTTTCCTCAAGGCTCAGGTTGCCGCGGGCGCGGACATAGACGATGCCCTGCTCTACCTCGGACTCGGTAAAGAACTGGGTGCCGTTGTTGTGGCGTCCGTAATAGCCAAAGACCGCCACCACCAGCCCCAGCACCGCCGCGACCGTCACCAGCGGCATCACCGGATTGCCGGTCAGCAAGACGATCAGGCGGCCAAAGGGGCGGCGGCGGTAGCCCGCCTCGACCGGGCGGGGGGCGGGGACGGGTTTCAGCGCGCCCAGCGCGACCGAGGCGGCCATCGCGCCCAGCGCAAACAGCAGCGCGCCGGGCAGCGATGCGGTCCAGCCGCCATCCGTCCTGGTCAACAGCGCCGGGTTCAACAACGCCATGCCGCCCAGGAAGACAAGCGAGACCGCCCCCAGCGCCAGCGCCAGCCGCGCGGCCGGCGGCCAGGGCCGGATCGCCCCCGCGGCCTGATCCAGCCGGCGCGATATCCGGCCCGCCACGCCCCCCACCACCGGCAGATAGACCAGCGCCACCACAAGGCTGGCGGACAGGACGAAGATGATCGTGACCGGCAAAAGCCCCATGAATTCGCCCGCGATGCCGGGCCAGAACAGCATCGGCAAAAAGGCGCACAGCGTCGTCGCGGTCGAGGAGATCACCGGCCAGAACATGCGCTTGGCGGCCTCGACATAGGCGCGCATCGGGCCCTGTCCGTCGGCGATGCGCTTGTCGGCATATTCGACCACCACGATCGAACTGTCGACCAGCATCCCCACCGCCAGGATCAGGCCGAACATGACGATGTTGGAAATCGCCACCCCCAGCAGGCCCAGCAGCAGGAAGGTCAGCAGGAACGAGGTCGGGATCGAAAACCCCACCAGCAGCGCCGAGCGTGTCCCCAGCGAGGCCAGCACCACGATCATCACCAGCGCGATCGCGGTCAGGACCGAACCTTCCAGCTGGCTGATCATCGCGCCCACCGTGACCGACTGATCCAGCGACAGGCCGACATTGACCGCCTGATGCAGCCCGGCGGGCCAGCCGTCCTGCGCGGCGGCAACGCTTTGGCGCACCGCCTCGACCGTGTCTATGATGTTGTAGCCCTTGCGCTTGACCACCTGCAGCGCCACGGTGGTTTCGCCATTGAACCGCGCGGTGCCGGTGCGGTCCTCGAAGGTCAGGCGGATGTCGGCCAGATCGCCCAGCGTCACCACCCGTTCGCCATTGGTCTTGACCGGCAGGGCATAGACATCCTGCGGGCTGTCGAAGGACGAGGGGATCTTGACCGAAAAGGCGCCGTCCGGGGCCTCGATCTCGCCGGCGGCGATCAGCTGGTTGTTGCGTTGCACCACCTGGATCAGTTCGGGCGCGGTGACGTTGTAGCTTTCCAGCCGCAGCGGGTCGATGACCACCTCAAGCATTTCGTCGCGGTGGCCGGCCAGCGTCGCTTCAAGCACGGGTTCCAGCGCCTCGATCCGGTCCTGCAGATCCTTGGCCAGCCGTAGCAGCGTGCGTTCGGGCGCGCTGCCCGACAGGGTGACGACGACGATCGGGAATTCCGAGAAATTGATCTCATTGATCGAATATTTCTCATACCCGTCGGGAAAGGCGGCCTCGGCGGCGTTCATCGCATCGCGCACATCGGCGATGATCCTGGTCTTGTCCCAGCCGAAATCGAATTCCAGCATGACGCCCGCGTAATTTTCCATCGCGGTGCCGGATATGGTCTTGAGCCCGTCCAGATCGGCCAGCTCGGTTTCCATCGTGCGCACCAGCAGGCGTTCGGCATCCAGCGCCGAAATGCCGGGGAAGGGGACCGATACGAACAGGGTCGGGATTTCAATATCCGGCTCGCCCTCCTTGGGCAGGCCGGTATAGGCCAGAAGGCCCGCCGCGATGGTCAGGGCCACGAAGGCCAGCACCATGCGCGCGCGGGCGGCGGCCCAGTCGATGATGCCGGTCATGGGGTGGCCCCCGCATGGGTGATGGCAAGCGCCGTGCCGTCGGTGACGTAATCCTGCCCGCGGATGATGACCTGCGCGTCATCGGGCAGGCCGGTCAGCCAGACGCCCTGGGGCGTGTCGCGCAGCAGCTGCACCGGGGCAAAGACCGCCCTTCCGTCCTGTGCCAGCCGAAGGCCCAGCCGGCCCTGGTCGTCCAGCGTCAGCGCCGAGGCGGGCAGCAGATGGGCGCGGGCGCCTTCGGTCTGGATCACGATCTCGATGGTCTGGCCCTCGCGGATCGACAGGTCGGGGTTGGCGACCTCGGCCTCGATGCGGAAGGTGCGGGTGGCGGGGTCGGCGGCGCGCGACAGGAAAGTGACACTGCCCGTGACCTGCCGTCCGCTGGCCAGACGCGCGCCGACGCGCGCGCCGGGTGCCAGCCGGTCCACCTGGGTTTCGGGCACAAAGCCCACCAGACGGATCGGGTCCAGCGCGATCACCGTAGCGCAGGCCCCGCCCGGCGCCAGCAGCGTGCCCAGTTCGGCGCTGTCCTGTTCCAGGATGCCAGCGAAGGGGGCGGTGATGGTCAGCCGCCCGATCTCGGTTCGCGCGGCGATGACGCCCGCTTCGGCGGCCTGCAGCGCGGCGCGGGCCCCGGCGGCGGCGGTTTCCGACCGGAAGCCGCCTTCCTGCAGCCGGTCCGCGGCGGTCGCGCTCAGCCGTGCCTCGGTCAGCCGGGCCTCGGCCTCGGCCAGCAGGGCGGGGCGGGTGCCCGGGTCAAGCCGGCACAGCACATCCCCCGCCGCGACCTGCGTCCCGCGCGCCAGCGGGGCCGATATCACCCGCCCCCCGGTTTCGGCCCGCATCTCGACGCGGCGTGCTGCCTCGGTCTGGCCGCGGGTCAGCACGCCCTGATCGACCGGCCGCGCCTGCGATCGCTGCACCAGCACCGCCACCGCCCCGGCGCCCGGTTCCGCCACCGGCCCGGCGGCGGCATCGGTGGCGGGCACCGGGTCGCGGCCTGCAAAGGCCATCAGGCGGTCGCGTTCAAAGACCAGCGCATACAGCGTGGCGCTGACCAGGACGGCATTTATGATCGGAACAAGTTTCATCGGAACACTCCGGGCCGGGGGGGCCTGACACAAGGGGCGGAAACGGGAAGGGTGGCGAAAACGGGAAGGGTGGCTAAAACGGGAAGGACGGTGCCATGGGGAAATTAGCGCGGCATGAAAGATGAAAAAGGGGCGGGTGGCAGATTCTGAACGCAGTGGTTCAGATTAGGGCGCGCGGGTCCGCCGCTCAAGCCCCTTGCGCCGTGGCGCCCCGTCGCAGGCCGTGCCCGTCCCAGGTGCCCGTGCCCTTGGCAAGGCGGGGGGCAAGCGTGTAAGACGTGCCCAACACGGTAAGGAGCAGGCCCTTGAGCGAGACCGACAGTTTCATCGACGAAGTCACCGAAGAGGTCCGCCGCGACCGGCTGTTCGCGCTGATGCGCCGCTATGGCTGGATCGGGATCGTCGTGGTGCTGGGGATTGTCGGCGGCGCGGCCTTCAACGAATGGAAGAAGGCGCGCGATGCCGCGACCGCGCAGGCCTTTGGGGATTCGGTCCTGGCCGCGATGGAGGCGCAGGACCGCGCGGCGGCGCTGGGCGCGCTGTCGGCCGATGGCGGGCGTGGCGCGGTGCTGGGCCTGATGCAGGCCGCCGAGGCCGTCGCGGCCGAGGATCGCGCGGCGGCGCTGGCCCGGCTGGAGGCGATCGGTGCCGATGCCAGCCTGCCTGCCAGCCTGCGCGATCTGGCGCGGATCAAGGCGGTGATCGTGGCGGGCGATTTGATGGATCCGGCGGCGCGCGATGCGGCGCTGGCCGCGCTGGCGGCGCCCGGCGCGCCCTATCGGGCGCTGGCGATGGAACAGCAGGCGCTGGTCCATGCCGGGGCAGGGCGTCACGACGAGGCGGTGGCGCTGGCGCGCCAGATCCTGGCCGAAGCCGGGGTGACGGCGGGCTTGCAACAGCGCGCGACAGAGTTGATTGTGGCGCTTGGGGCCGATCCGGCGGTGAACTAGGCTGCCCCCGGGCGGGCAACGGAACAAGGGTCGGGATGACCGGGCTATACAGGGGGCAAGATCGGTGAAGCTGACGCAGGGGATCGCGGTGCTGGCCATGGCTGCGGCGCTTCAGGCCTGCGGGCCGGATGAATTGGTGCTGGAGGGCGAACGGCTTGCCCCGCGCGAGGTGCTGACGGGCGCGGAACCCGATGTTGCGGCCGTGCAGGCCGCGCAACCGATCAGCCTGCCGGGGCTGCAATCGAATGCCGAATGGACGCATCGCGGCGGCACGCCCACCCACGCGTTGTTCAATGCCGCGATCGGCGCGGGCACCACCCGCGTCTGGAGCGCGGATATCGGTCAGGGCAGCGGGCGCAAGCATCGCATCAGCGCCGATCCGGTCGTCGGTGGCGGGCGGGTCTATACGCTGGACAGCCGCGCCAGGCTGACCGCCACCGCCACCAATGGCGCCACCGCCTGGACGGCCGATCTGACGCCTGCGGGGGAAGCCCCCGATTCCGCTTCGGGCGGGGGGATTGCCTATGCGGGCGGGCAGGTCTTTGCCACCACCGGCTTTGGCGAACTGGTCGCGCTGGACGCGGCAAGCGGTGCGGTGATCTGGCGCCAGCGATTTGACGCGGCGGTGGGCGGCGCGCCCACGGTATCGGACGGGCTGGTCTATGCGGTGGCGCGCGACGGATCGGCCTGGGCGGTGCGGACCAGCGATGGCAAGGTGCAATGGCAGGTGCCGGGCATGCCCTCGGCATCGGGGGTGTCCGGGGTGTCGGCCCCGGCGGTCGACGGGCGGATCGTGGTCTTCCCCTTCGCCTCGGGCGATCTGCTGGGGGCGCTGAAGAAGGGCGGGCTGACGCTGTGGCAATCGCGGGCGGCAGGCGCGCGGCTGGGCCGGGCCTATGCCACCGTGGTCGATCTGACGGGCGATCCGGTGATCGTGGGCGACACGGTTTATGCCGGGTCCTCGGCGGGGCGGCTGGTGGCGCTGTCGGCCAGCAGCGGGCAGGTGATCTGGCGCGCCGCCGAGGGTGCCAATTCGCCGGTGCAGGTGGCCGGCGGGTCGGTCTTTCTGGTGTCGGACGAGGCGCGGCTGATCCGGCTGGATGCGGCGACGGGGCAGGTGATCTGGGCGGTGGACATGCCCTATTTCACCAAGGACAAGCCCAAGCGCCAGCAGGCGATCCATGCCCATTTCGGTCCCGTTCTGGCGGGGAACCGGCTGTTCGTGGCCTCCTCTGACGGGCTGTTGCGGGTGTTCGATCCGGCCTCGGGCGCGGCGGTGGGTCAGGCGGAAATTCCCGGCGGGGCGGCCTCGGCGCCCGTGGTTGCGGGGGGCACGCTGTATGTCGTGGGCGCGAATGGGCAGCTTCACGCTTTCCGTTGACGCAAAAGACGTGTAAAGGGGCCGCTTGCGTCCGCCCAAGGAGGGCATCATGAGCTTCACCCTGGCCATTGTCGGCCGCCCGAACGTGGGCAAATCCACGCTGTTCAACCGCCTTGTCGGCAAGCGCCTGGCACTGGTCGACGATACCCCCGGTGTCACCCGCGACCTGCGCGAGGGCGAAGCGCGGCTGGGCGATCTGCGCTTTGTGGTGATCGATTCCGCCGGTCTGGAACTGGCCGAGGATGACAGCCTGCAGGGCCGGATGCGGCGGCTGACCGAACGCGCGGTGGAAGAGGCCGACATCTGCCTGTTCGTGATCGACGCGCGCGTGGGCGTCACCCCGGCGGATGAAATCTTTGCCGACATCCTGCGCAAGAAGAACGCCCATGTGATTCTGGCCGCCAACAAGGCCGAGGGTCATGCGGGCGATGCGGGCGCCACCGAGGGCTGGTCCCTGGGGCTGGGCGAGCCGCTGAAGCTGTCGGCCGAACATGGCGAGGGCATGGACGATCTTTACCGCGTTCTGCTGCCGCTGGCCGAGGAATTTGAGGCCAAGGCCGCGCTGGACGCCCCTGAAACCGATGTGGACATCGAGGAAGGGTCCGAGGATGAGGGCGTCTATCACGCCCCCACCAAGGCCAAGCCCCTGCAACTGGCGGTGATCGGGCGGCCGAATGCGGGCAAATCGACGCTGATCAACAAGATCATCGGCGAGGATCGCCTGCTGACCGGCCCCGAGGCCGGGATCACCCGCGACGCAATTTCCGTGCGGACCGAGTTCATGGGCACGCCGATGCGGATCTGGGACACGGCCGGCATGCGCAAGAAGGCGCGTGTCAATGACAAGCTGGAAAAGCTGTCGGTGGCCGATGGCCTGCGTGCGGTGCGCTTTGCCGAGGTGGTCGTCGTGCTGCTGGATGTGGGCATCCCGTTCGAGCAGCAGGACCTGCGCATCGCCGATTTCGCCGAGACCGAGGGCCGCGCCGTCGTGGTCGCCGCGAACAAGTGGGATCTGGAAGAGGACAAGCCCGAAAAGCTGAAGGAGCTGCGCGAGGCGTTTGAACGGCTGTTGCCGCAGCTGCGCGGGGCGCCGCTGGTCACCGTTTCGGCCAAGACCGGCAAGGGGCTGGACCGGCTGCACAACGCCATCATGAAGGCGCATCAGGTCTGGAACCGCCGCATCACCACCGCCAGGCTGAACCAGTGGCTGGGCACGATGACCGAGGCGCATCCCCCGCCGGCGCCGGGCGGGCGGCGCATCAAGCTGCGCTACATGACCCAGGTGAAAACCCGGCCGCCGGGCTTTGTGGTGATGGCCACGCATGTCGACAAGCTGCCCGAAAGCTATTCGCGCTATCTGGTCAATGGCCTGCGTGAGACCTTTGACATGCCGGGCACGCCGATCCGGCTGACCTTCCGCGATCAGGGTTCGAAAAACCCGTTCAAGGACAAGAAGAAATCGATCCCCTCGCGGCTGAAAAAGCACGTCGATGCCAAGAAGCACGAAGAGCGCAAGGCGCGGGGCCTTACCTCCAGGCCGAAAGGCTGAGGCCCCCCGGGTCGGGAGCCTCCGGCGGGAGTATTTGGTGCCAAGAAGAAGCCAGCAGCGGTTTTGCGGCAAAGGCCAGCGCAACCGCTGCCACCGCCGCAGCGCCAGCAATCATTGGGCAAGGGATCAGGGGCCAGCGATCACGGGGCCGCCGGCAGGTTGACCACGATGATGCCGGTCAGCGCCCGGATCACGCCCGCCGGTTCAGTTTTCGCCCGCTCAGACCAGGTTTCCGTCGACCAGCCGGGTCTTGCCGCCCAGATAGGGGTGCAGCGCGGCTGGCAGGGTGACCGAGCCATCGGCCTCTTGCCCGTTTTCCAGCACTGCGATCAGGCAGCGCCCCACCGCCAGCCCCGAGCCGTTCAGCGTGGCCAGGAATTCCGGCTTGCCACCGCCTGCGGGCTTGTAGCGCGCGTTCATCCGCCGCGCCTGGAAGGTGCCGCAGGTGGAAACCGAGCTGATTTCGCGGTAGGTGTTCTGGCCGGGCAGCCAGACTTCCAGATCATAGGTTTTTTGCGCGCCGAACCCCATGTCGCCGGTGCACAGAACGATCCGGCGGAAGGGCAGGTCCAGCCGGTCGAGCACGGTTTCGGCGCAGCCGACCATGCGTTCATGTTCCGCGACCGCATTCTCGGGGTGGCAGATGGTAACCATCTCGACCTTTTCGAACTGATGCTGGCGCAGCATGCCGGCGGTGTCCTTGCCCGCAGACCCCGCCTCGGAGCGGAAGCAGTTGGTATGGGCGACCATGCGCATCGGCAGGCCGGTCGCGTCGACCGTTTCGCCCAGCACATAGTTGGTCAGCGTCACCTCGGCGGTGGGGATCAGCCACCAGCCATTGGTGGTCTGATAGCTGTCCTCGGCGAATTTCGGCAGCTGGCCGGTGCCCAGCATCGCCTCATCGCGGACCAGGACGGGGGTGATGTTCTCGGTCAGGCCGTGTTCTTCGGTATGCAGGTCCAGCATGAATTGCGCCAGCGCCCGGTGCACGCGCGCCACGCCCCCGCGCAGCACCACGAAACGCGCGCCCGACAGTTTCGCGGCTGTTTCGAAATCCATCGCGCGGCCGACGGCGGGCAGCTGGTAATGTTCCAGCGGCTGGAAATCAAAGGCGCGCGGGGTGCCGCGGCGGTGGATTTCGACATTCCCGGCCTCATCCGCGCCCTGGGGCACATCGTCGAGCGGCAGGTTCGGCACCTGCAGCAGCAGGTCGCGCAGTTCGGCGTCCCGGGCCCCCGCCTCGGCCTGCATCGCGGCAACCTCGGCCTTCTTTTCGGCCACCAGCGCGCGCAGGCGTTCGAATTCCGCGTCATCGCCGCGGGTCTTGGCCGCGCCCACCTCTTTCGAGGCGGCGTTCTGTGCGGCCTGTGCGGTTTCGGCGGCCAGGATCGCGGCGCGGCGCGCCTCATCCAGCGACAGGATCGCGGGCGACATCGGCGGCAGGCCCCGGCGGCCCAGGGCTGCGTCAAAGCTGGCGGGATTTTCGCGGATCGCGCGGATGTCGTGCATGGGATCACCTCTGGTTACTGGGCCATCGTGTAGCCCAAGGAACTGTCGCGCGAAAGACCCACGAAGGCCCGGACTTGACGCGGATCATTGCAACATGGCTTGCGAAGGGGTTGAATTTCGGTGTATCCGGTTACACATTCAAGAACCGGAATGTTAAGGGCCCGCCACCCGGGTCGACCGGACGGAGGGGTAAGTGATGAAATCCGTGTTTCTGCCGCTGGCGCTGTGCGCCCTGACCTTGCCCCTTGTGGCGCCCCTTGCGGCGCGGGCGCAGGGGGCGGTGACTGTGGCCCCGGTCGAGGTGACCGACTGGAAGGCCGTCTATGGCCGGGTCGAGGCGCGCGACATGATCCCCGCGCGGGCGCGGCTGGGGGGCACGCTGGTCGAACTGGCGGTGTCCGAAGGCGATGTGGTGCAGGCGGGCCAGCCGCTGGGTCGGATCGTCGATGAAAAGCTGGTGTTCCAGCTGGGCGCGATCGATGCGCAGTTGCAGGCGCTGGGGGCGCAGCTGACCAATGCCGAGGCCGAGTTGACGCGGGGCGAGGAATTGCTGGCGCGTGGCGTGACCACGGCGCAGCGGCTGGATGCGCTGCGCACCCAGGTCGATGTCGTGAAAGGTCAGATCGAGGCGCAGCGTGCCCAGCGGCAGGTTGTGGAACAACAGACGGCCGAGGGCACGGTTCTGGCGCCGATTTCGGGGCGGGTGCTGAATGTGCCGGTCGCGGTGGGCGCGGTCGTGATGCCGGGCGAGGTGGTGGCAACCATCGGCGGCGGCGGGTTCTTTCTGCGCGTGGCCGTGCCCGAACGCCATGCCGATGTGATGCGGCAGGGCGATGCGATCAGCATCGAGACCGCGAACGGGGCGGCGCAGGGCACGTTGGCCAAGGTCTATCCGCAGATCGAAAACGGCCGCGTGGTGGCCGATGTCGAGGTGCCCGAACTGGATGCGGCCTTTGTCGATGCGCGTGTGCTGGTGCGCCTGCCGATGGGCAAGCGCCAGGCGATCATGCTGCCCGCCAGCCTGATCGAGACCCGCTCGGGCCTGGATTTCGTTCTGGTCGAGCGCGACGGCGCGCGCATGGAACGCGCGGTGGTGCCGGGGGCGCGCAGCGTGGAAAACGGGGTGGACATGGTTGAGATCCTCAGCGGTCTGACCGGCGGCGAAACGGTGGTGGCACATGAGCAGTGATCGCCAGGTGGCTGAAACAACAGAAGAAAATCTGGGGATCGCGGGGCGTCTGACCAAGGGGTTCATCGCCTCGGCGTTGACGCCGCTGATGATCCTGGCGGCCTTGGCGGTGGGTCTTGTCGCGCTGGTGTCACTCCCGCGTGAGGAAGAGCCGCAGATTTCCGTGCCGATGGTCGACATCCACATCCACGCGCCGGGGCTGAAGGCCGAGGATGCGGTCAAGCTGGTGACCGAGCCGATGGAGACCATCGTCAAGGGCATCAATGAGGTCGAGCACGTCTATTCCCAGACGTTTGACGATTACGCGCTGGTGATGGCGCGCTTTCTGGTGGGCACTTCGGCCGATGCGGCGATCCTGCGGGTGCATGAAAAGGTGCGCGCCAATGTCGACCGGATGCCCGTGGGCATTGCCGAGCCGATGATCGTGGCGCGCGGCATCGACGATGTGGCGATCGTGTCGCTGACCCTGTCGGGCCAGGGCGTGGCCGCGAACGAACTGACCCGTATCGCGCGCGAATTGCAGGCCGAGGTCACCAAGATCGAGAACGTCGGCCTGACCTATATCGTCGGCGAGGCGCGCGAGGCGATCCGCATCGCCCCCGACCCGGAAAAGCTGGCGCTGTATGGTATCACGCTGCAGCAGCTGTCCTACAAGGTCGGCCAGGCCAACCGCGCCTTTGCCACCGGCACGCTGCGCGATGGCGGCCAGCAGATCGGCCTTGTCGCGGGCCAGACCCTGACCGCGCCGTCGGAAATCGCGGGCCTGTTGCTGACCGCGCGCGACGGGCGGCCCGTCTATGTGGCCGATGTGGCCGATGTCAGCTATGTGGCCGACACATCCGATCATATCGTCGCCAATGTGACGCGCGGCGAAGACGGGCTGACCCGCACGCCTGCGGTGACGCTGGCCATCGCCAAGCGCGCGGGCGCCAATGCGGTGGTCGTCGCCGAAGAGGTGTTGCACAAGGTTCAGGAGTTGCAGGGCCATCTGATCCCCGCGGGCATCGAGGTGCAGATCACCCGCGACTATGGCGAGACGGCCAATGAAAAGGCCAATGAACTACTGTTCCACCTGGGTCTTGCCACCGTGTCGATCATCGCGCTGGTGTTCTTCGCCATCGGCTGGCGCGAATCCATCGTGGTGGCGATCGTCATTCCGGTGACGATCCTGCTGACGCTGTTTGCCGCCTGGATCATGGGCTACACGCTGAACCGGATCAGCCTGTTCGCGCTGATCTTTTCCATCGGCATCCTGGTCGATGACGCCATCGTGGTGATTGAAAACATCGCCCGCCACTGGGGCCTGAAGGGGCCGGGCAGCCGGATGGACAAGGCGATCACCGCCGTGGCCGAGGTCGGCAACCCGACCATCGTGGCGACGCTGACCGTTGTGGCGGCGCTGTTGCCGATGCTGTTCGTGTCGGGCCTGATGGGGCCCTACATGTCGCCGATTCCGGCCAATGCCTCGGCGGCGATGATCTTTTCCTTCTTCGTCGCGGTGATCATCACGCCCTGGCTGATGGTCAAGATCGCGGGCAAGGCGCCACTGCATCATGACGAGGGCGAACATGGCGGGCGGCTGGGCGCGATCTATCGCGTCGTGGCGCGCCGGGTGCTGGCCAGCAAACGGTCCGCCTGGACCTTCCTGATCGTGACGATCGTTTTGTCCTTCGGCTCGCTGGGGCTGCTGTATACCAAGGACGTGACGGTGAAGCTGCTGCCCTTCGACAACAAGTCGGAACTGTCGGTGGTGATCGACATGCCCGAAGGGTCCAGCGTCGAGGATACCGATGCCGTGGCGCAGGCGGTTGCCGCCACCGTCACCGAAATGCCCGAGGTGGTCAGCGTCCAGACCCATGCGGGGGCCGCCGCGCCCTTCAACTTCAACGGGCTGGTGCGGCATTACTATCTGCGTAATCTGCCGCATCAGGGTGATGTGCAGATCAACCTTGTGCCGAAATCGGACCGTGACCGCACCAGCCACGATGTGGCGCTTGAGGTGCGGGCGCGGGTGCTGGCGCTGGACCTGCCTGAAGGCGTCAGCCTGAAGACGGTGGAATCCCCGCCCGGGCCGCCGGTGATCTCGACCCTGCTGGCCGAGGTTTATGGGCCCGATGGCGACACCCGGCGCGCGGCGGCGGCGAAAATCCGGCAGGCGTTCGAACAGGTGCCCTTCATCGTCGATGTGGACGACAGCTTTGGCACCCAGGCGCGGCGCCTGCGCGCGACGGTGAATTCCGACGATCTGGAATTCTTCGAGGTGCAGGAAGGCGATGTCTTTGACACGCTGGGCCTGCTGAACGGGTCCACCACGGTCGGCTATTCGCACCGGGGCGAGGGGCGCGCGCCGCTGCCCATCGTGATGGAACGGGCCAAGGGCGCGCGGGTGATGGATGAAACCACGCTGTCCACCCCGATCCCGGCCAACCTGCTGCCTGGCGCGCGCGGGGTGGTGGAACTGGGCGATGTCGTCACCGTGACCGGGGAACGCGCCAGCTTTCCGATCTTCCGCCACAACGGGCGCGCGGCGGAAATGGTGCAGGCGGAACTTGCCGGTGATTTTGAAGCACCGCTTTATGGCATGATCGCCGTGTCGGATGCGCTGAACGCGATGGACTGGGCCCCGGGGCAAAAGCCGGTGGTGCGGCTGAATGGCCAGCCCGAGGATGAAACGGTCGTCACGCTTCTGTGGGATGGTGAATGGGAAGTGACCTGGGTCACCTTCCGCGACATGGGCGCGGCCTTCGCGGTGGCGCTTCTGGGGATCTATATCCTGGTCGTGGCGCAATTCGGCAGCTTCAAGCTGCCGCTGGTGATCCTGACGCCGATCCCGCTGACCTTCCTGGGGATCATGGGCGGGCACTGGCTGTTTGACGCGCCGTTTTCCGCGCCCTCGATGATCGGCTTCATCGCGCTGGCGGGGATCATTGTGCGCAACTCGATCCTTCTGGTCGATTTCATCCGCCACGCGGACCGCAGCGGCAAGACCCTGACCGACATCCTGATCGAGGCCGGCGCGATCCGTTTCAAGCCGATCCTGCTGACGGCGGTGGCGGCGATGATCGGGGCGGCGGTGATCCTGGCGGACCCGATCTTTCAGGGGCTGGCGATCGCGCTGCTGTTCGGGTTGCTGAGTTCAACCCTGCTGACGGTGCTTGTGATCCCGGCGATCTATCGGGTGTTTCGCACCTGATCCGGGTCCGGTCCGGGAAGGCCGGGCATGACGGAAAAAGCGGCGGGACCCGGGGGGCCCGCCGCTTTGTTCTTGATCAGACGGGCAGGGGGCGCGGGCCCGCGGCCCTATTCCGGTTGGAAGCCGCCGATCAGCTGGCGCAGCCCGACCAGCCCGCCCACGATGATCGCGCCCAGCGTCACAGGGGCGGAAAAGGCCAGGACCGACATGGCCGACACCCCCTGACCCACCGAACAGCCAAGTGCGATGGTGCCGCCGATGCCCATAAGCGC
This sequence comes from Pontitalea aquivivens, assembly GCF_046507575.1. Classification (NCBI taxonomy): domain Bacteria; kingdom Pseudomonadati; phylum Pseudomonadota; class Alphaproteobacteria; order Rhodobacterales; family Paracoccaceae; genus Pontitalea; species Pontitalea aquivivens. Next base: position 76,742 of record NZ_JBKFEY010000008.1, read on the forward strand.
CGCGCCCGACACCTGGCGGCCAAGTTCCCGCGGGTCTTCGCAGGCCTCCCAGCGGAACATCCCCCGTAGCAGCGACCCCGAAAAGGCCCCGGCCAGGACGCCCGCGACCATGCCCACCGAAAAGGTGATGCCACCGGCGGTCGAGGTCATGAAATACAGGATCGTGCGGCCCAGGGGGGCGGTGAAGGACGGTGCCTCAACCCCCACCGCGCCCAGCGATTCGCGCCAGACAAAGCTGGTGCCGACCAGGCACCAGACCACCGCCAGCCCCGCCGCCACGCCCCAGGCAATGCGGCGCGTGTCGCGGCGCAGCGGCGCATGGGCCAGCGCCCAGATCAGAAAGCCCGCCGCCACCGGCAGCGCAAAGGTGACCGGCGCAAGCCCGGTCCGGGCGGCCAGCCAATGCGCGATGCCCTGCGGTTCGGGTGTTTCCAGCTGTTCGAACAGGAAGCTGCGCAGCGGTCCCAGCGGCCCCGACAGGGTGACGAAGGCGAAGATGCCCATTACCACCACGATCACCAGGCTGCGCAGATCGCCCCCGCCAAAGCGCACCAGCGCGCCAAAGCCGCAATTGCCCGCCATTGCCATGCCATAGCCAAACATCAGCCCGCCCACGATCGAGGCCAGCGGGTTCCATTCCAGCGTCAGGTAGAAGGTCGCGGTCAGATCGGCCAGGCCCGCCGTCTCGGCCAGGAAGGCGCCACCGATCGCTACCGCCAGCACGACCCCCCACAGCCGCAACCGGCGCTGATCCGCCCCATAGGCCGCACGTTCCAGCGCGCCCAGCGTGCAGAAATCACCCAGCCGCGCCGCCAGGCCCAGCACCAGCCCGCCGATCAGCCCCACAAGCGCCGACAGCGCATCCATCGGGATGTCGTTCATCCGTCCACTCCCCCTTCGGGCGGCGCCGTCGTGGCGGCATCCGCGCCTTGCGTCAGTCCGCGCCGCAGAACATGTCATAGACCAGCGCGACGATGCGCGCGGCCTTCGGATCGCTGAGCGAATAATAGATCGCCTTGCCCTCGCGCCGGCAGCTGACCAGCCCTTCCAGCCGCAGCCGGGCCAGTTGCTGGCTGACCGCGGCCTGCCGCGAATCCAGCAAGGTCTCAAGCTCGGTCACCGATTTCTCGCCCGAGGTCAGGTGGCACATGATCATCAGCCGCCCTTCATGGGCCAGCGCCTTCAGCAGATTGGCCGCATCCTGGGCGCGGCCGATCAGTTCTTCGGCATCAAGGCGCATGCAGCGGTCCGCCATCTGCGGGGCGGTTCCGGCTGGTCTGTTCTGTCCGTCTGGTGCCATGTCCTGCACCGCCCGTCCTTCCCTGTGTTCATGCGCTGGTGGCGCAATGTGCAGCCCTTAGCACGGGCCTTTGGAAGAATCGAGTGTCACGCGCGCTTGTTCGCGCGGGACATCATTGCGTCACGGGCAGTGCCGCGCCGTTGTCGCGCAGCGCCATGCCCAGCAGCCCCCAAAAGAAATCCTCGCCCGGATAGCCCTCGATCCGGGCGACCTCGATGTTGTCCTTCAGCAGCAGGAAGGTGGGGGTGAAGGCCGGGCGCGCGCCGATCACCACGCCTTCGGGCCAGTCGCCGCGCAGCTGCACCATTTCCAGCGGTGCCAGCGCGCCTTCGGGGGTCTTGGGGTAGATCGGACCGATGTCGTTTTTCCACATCCGGCAATACACGCAGCCGGACTGTTCGACCATCAGCAACCGAAAGCTGTCGGACAGCGCGGGCAGGGGGGCGACCGCCAGCGCGCACATCAGAATTGTTCGAATTGCAATGCGCATCATTGACGCACCCCCTTTTACATATAAGGATTGTAATGTGTTTAAGGGTCTCGATCAAGGAATCGATCCCGGGTGGAGGAAACATGCTGATCGATCCGACCTATGGTGGCGCGCTTCTGGCGGGTATCCTGTCGTTCCTGACCCCGTGCATCCTGCCGATGGTTCCGTTCTATCTGTCCTACATGGGCGGGATTTCCATGGCCGAACTGCGCGGCAATGGCCAGATCGCCCCGGGCGCGCAACGCCGGCTGGTGTTTTCGGCGGTGGCCTTCGCGCTGGGGGTGACCACGATCTTCATGCTGATGGGCATGGGCGCCACCGCATTGGGCCAGGCCTTCCGGCAGTGGATGGAACCCTTGTCCTATGTGGCGGCGGCCATCCTGTTTCTGTTCGGCCTGCATTTTCTGGGCATCCTGCGGATTCCCTTTCTGTATCGCGAAGCGCGGCTGGAAGCGAAGACCGATCCCTCAAACGTGATCGGGGCCTATGTCATGGGGCTGGCCTTCGGCTTTGGCTGGACGCCCTGCGTGGGGCCGGCGCTGGCGGCGATCCTGATGGTGGCCTCGGGCATGGGCGAGGTGTCGCGCGGTGCCATCTTGCTGTTTTTCTACGGGGTGGGGATGACCGCGCCCTTCGTGCTGGCGGCGTTTTTCGCGCGGCCCTTCCTGGCCTTCATGAATCGCCACCGGGCGAAGCTGGGCCATGTCGAAAAGGTGATGGGGGCGATGCTGATTGTCTTTGCGGTGCTGATCGCGACCGGATCGCTCAGCTATATCGCCGATTTCATGATCCGCTGGATGCCGGGCATCACCAGCCTTGGCTGACAGCCGCGTTGAGGGAGGAATAACCATGCGTCAGATGTTCACCGCGGCCCTTCTGGCCCTGGCCCTTGCCGTGCCCGCGGGGGCGGCGGAACTGGGCGATGACGGGCTGCACAAGACGCCCTGGATGCGCGACACCTTCAAGGACCTGCGCGAGGATCTGGCCGAGGCCAATGCCGAGGGCAAGCGCCTGCTGGTGATCTTTGAACAGCGCGGCTGCATCTATTGCACCAAGATGCATGAAGAGGTCTTTCCCGACCCCGGGATCACCCAGCTGATCGAGGATCATTACTTTGTCGTCCAGCTGAACCTGTTCGGCGATGTCGAGGTCACCGATTTCGACGGCGATACCCGCGCCGAAAAGGACATGGCGATGAAATGGGGCGTCATGTTCACACCCACGATGATGTTCCTGCCCGAAGAGGTGCCCGAAGACACGATGGCCGCGCGCGCCGCCGTGGCCACCATGCCCGGTGCCTTTGGCAAGGGAACGACCCGCGCCCTGCTGACCTGGGTGAAGGACCGCGGCTATGAAAGCGGCGAGAATTTCCAGAAGTTCCTGGCATCCCAGGTCAATTCGCAATGATGTGGCGCGCCGTGATGGCGGGGTGCGGTCCTGCCGCACCCGCATTGCTGCGCCGCATATATGCAGATGTTTGAATTTTTCGGTTGCGATCTTTTGCCGCACACGTCAAAATAAGAATCGAAGGAAGAAGAGGGAGGTCTTCTATGAAACGCCACGTCGTGATGGTCGCCGCTGCGGCCGCACTCGCAGCAGGTGCCGCGGCCGCCGAGGTCGCCCCGATGGATGTGAAATGGGAAGAGGATGGCGCCATCGCCGAATCCCTTACCGGCACCCCGGGCGATCCGGCCTCGGGCGCCAAGATCATGACGACCAACGCGCTGGGCAACTGCGTTGCCTGCCATGAAATCGGCGCGATGCCGGATGTGCCCTTTCAGGGCAACATCGGCCCCGCGCTGGACGGTGCGGCCGACCGCTGGACCGAGGCGCAGCTGCGCGGTCTGGTCGTCGATGCCAAGCACACGTTCGAGGGCACGTTCATGCCCGGCATGTACAAGACCGGTCCCTTTATCCGGCCGGGGGATGCCTACACCGGCAAGGCGGCGCCTGCCGATCTGAAGCCCATCCTGTCTGCCCAGCAGATCGAGGATGTGGTCGCCTATCTGCTGACGCTCAAAGAGTGATCGGCGCAAGACATCGAGAGGAGATGACGATGAAATTTTCCAGACGTGGGGCGCTTGGGCTTGCGCTGGGCGGTGTGGCCGCTTCCATGCTGCCGATGCGTGCGATGGCGGCCGGCGCCGAAGAGGCGATCGCCGCCTTCACCGGCGGGGCGGCCGTGGGCACCGAGGGGCTGACCCTGACCGCCCCCGAAATCGCGGAAAACGGCAACACCGTCCCGGTTGCGGTCAGTGCCCCGGGCGCGGTCGCCATCGCGATCTTTGCCGCCGGCAACCCGACGCCGGGTGTGGCCACCTTCAACTTTGGTCCTGCGGCCGGTTCGCAATCCGCCTCGACCCGCATCCGCCTGTCGCAGACCCAGGACGTGGTCGCGGTGGCGAAGATGGCTGACGGCAGCTTCGTGCAGGCCTCGGCCAATGTGAAGGTCACCATCGGCGGCTGCGGCGGCTGACCCGGAATTCCAGGAGAGATACCATGGCAGACAACGTCAAACCGCGCGTGAAAGTGCCCTCGAAGGCCTCGGCCGGCGAGGTGGTCACGCTCAAGACTCTGATCTCGCACCCGATGGAATCGGGGCAGCGCAAGGACAAGGACGGCAACGTCATCCCGCGCTCGATCATCAACCGCTTCACCTGCGACTTCAACGGCCAGAACGTGATCGACATCACGATCGAACCGGCCGTGTCGACCAACCCCTACTTCGAATTCGAGGCCAAGGTCGATGCCTCGGGCGAATTCAAGTTCACCTGGTACGACGATGACGGCTCGGTCTACGAGGACGCCAAGTCCATCGAGGTCGCCTGAGCCGACGGCTTGTCCCGCGTGAGGGAGCGCGGGTCTCAGGAAAGCCCCGCGCCCGGATTTCGGGCGCGGGAGATACCCAGGGAGGATCAAGGGAAATGACGCTGCGCTACAGCCGCACCACGATCGCCGCCGCCGCCGCGCTTGCCATTGGCGCGGGCGCCGCATGGGCCGAACCGGTCGATGACACGCTGGTCGTGAACGAAGAAATCACCATCAAGACCCGCGCCGAGGCGCCCGCCCATCTGGAAGGCGCGCTGCCCGAGCTGTATTCGGGCTGGCACTTCCGCGAAGATGACACGCGCAAGATGCAGATGGACGATTTCGACAATCCGAATTTCGTGTTTCTGGAACAGGGCCTGGATCAGTGGTCCGTGGCCGAAGGCACGGAAAACAAGTCCTGCGCGGATTGCCACGGTGACATCGAGGAAAGCATGAAGGGCGTGCGCGCCGTCATGCCCAAGGTGAATGCCGCCGGCGCGTTGTGGTCGATGGAAGATTACATCAACGACTGCCGCACCAACCGCATGGGCGCCGAGGCGTGGAAGTGGAACAGCCAGGACATGAAGAACATGACCCTGGCGATTTCGCTGCAATCGCGCGGGATGCCGATGAACGTGGCCATCGACGGCCCCGCGGCCGAATTCTGGGAACGCGGGAAAGAGATGTATTACACCCGCTTCGGCCAGCTGGAAATGTCCTGTGCCAATTGCCATGAGGACAACTGGGGCAACTTTATCCGCGCCGACCACCTCAGCCAGGGGCAGATCAACGGCTTCCCGCTGTATCGTCTGAAGGATGCGGGCGTGGTGTCGATCCACCAGCGTTTCGTGGGCTGCGTGCGCGACACCCGCGCCGAAACCTTCGCCGCCGGCAGCCAGGAATTCCGTGAACTGGAACTTTACGTCGCCTCGCGCGGCCAGGGTCTGGATATCGAAGGGGCGGGCGTCCGTCACTGACACAACACCGCGGGGCATGGCGGACCCATGCCCCGCGTTTCGCTTTGCAACATATTCAACTTTTTCGATCTGATGGGGCGCCATCAGGCTGAATTCGTTAGGAAATTTTCGGAATGAACCGGCGCGCCCGCGGGCCGCGCTACAGCGAAGGAGAGATGGGATGATTTCCCGGCGGGAATTTATTCAGGCAAGCCTTGCGGCCTCGACGATCCTGGGCGCCTCGGGGCTGTCGCGCTGGTCGCGCGCGATGGCGCAGCAGGCGCTGACGCAGGACCAGCTGCTGCAGTTCGACGATTTCGGCAATGTGACGCTGATCCACATCACCGACATCCACGCGCAGGCCAAGCCGATCTATTTCCGCGAACCCGAGATCAACCTGGGCGTGGGCGAGGCCAAGGGCGTGCCGCCGCATGTGGTGGGCACCGATTTCCTGAAGATGTTCGACATCCAGCCCGGCACCCCCGAGGCCTATGCCCTGACCTATGAAAATTTCACCGATCTGGCCAAGGCTTACGGCAAGATGGGCGGCATGGACCGGGTCGCTACCGTGGTCAAGGCAATCCGCGCCGCCCGCCCCGAGGCGCTGTTGCTGGACGGCGGCGATACCTGGCATGGCTCGATGACCTCGTTGATGACCAAGGGTCAGGACATGGTCAACATCATGAACGCGCTTGGCACCGATGCGATGACCTCGCACTGGGAATGGACCTTTGGTCAGGATCGGGTGAAGGAAATCGTCGAAAGCCTGCCGTTCCCCTTCCTGGGCGCCAACATTTTTGACGCGGAATGGGACGAACCGGCGTTCGAGCCCTACAAGATCTTTGAACGCGGCGGTGTGCGCATCGCGGTGATCGGCCAGGCCTTCCCCTATATGCCGATCGCCAACCCCAAGTGGATGTTCCCCGACTACAGCTTTGGCATCCGCGAAGAACGCATGCAGCAGGTGGTGGATGAGGTCCGCGCCGAGGGCGCCGATCTGGTGGTCTGCCTGTCGCACAACGGCTTTGACGTGGACCGCAAGATGGTGTCGCGCGTCAGGGGGATCGACGTCATCCTGACCGGCCACACCCATGACGCGGTGCCCGAACCCGTGCTGGTCGGCGACACGATCCTGATCGCGTCGGGGTCAAACGGCAAGTTCGTGTCGCGCGTCGATCTGGACGTGCGCGATGGCCGGATGATGGGCTTCCGTCACAAGCTGATCCCGATCTTCTCGGATGTGATCACGCCCGATGCCGACATGGCCGCGCTGATCGATGCCGAACGCGCGCCCTTCAAGGCGGACCTGGAAGAGGTCGTGGGCCAGACCGAAAGCCTGCTGTATCGGCGCGGCAATTTCAACGGCACCTGGGACGATCTGATCTGCGAGGCGATCCTGTCGGAACGCGACGCCGAAATCGCCATGAGCCCGGGCGTGCGCTGGGGCACCACGCTGTTGCCGGGCGATGCGATCACGCGTGAAGACATCCACAACGCCACCTCGATGACCTATGGCGCGTGCTATCGCACCGAAATGTCGGGTGAGATGATCCATACGATCATGGAAGATGTGGCCGACAACATCTTTAACGCCGACCCCTATTACCAGCAGGGCGGCGACATGGTCCGCATCGGCGGCATGGGCTATCATATCGACGTGTCCAGGCCGATCGGCCAGCGGGTCACCAACATGACCCTGCTCAAGGATGGTTCGGCCATCGATCCGGCGCGCAACTATGTCGTGGCGGGCTGGGCCTCGGTCAATGAGGGGACCGAAGGGCCGCAGATCTGGGATGTGATTGAAAGCCATGTCCGCAAGATCGGCACCGTCAAGCTGGAACCGAACACCTCTGTCGTCGTCACCGGTGCGTGACGGCGGTCAGGGAATGCCCCCGCAAGGGACGGAAATGAAGGAGATGAGGATGGACGAGAAGGAAAGCTCGAACGCCCCGGCGCTGGCCATGGGTCGGCGCGGGTTCCTGCGTGCCGGCGCTGCCGCGGGCGCGCTGGTGGCGGGGGCGGGCGCGGCCCGGGCCGAAGGGCCCGACCCGCTGATCACCGAGGTGCAGCCCTGGGCCTCTGGCTTGGGCGATGGCGTGGATGTGGTGAAATACGGCCTGCCGGTCAAATACGAAGATGACGTGGTGCGCCGCACCGTGTCCTGGCTGACGGCGGACCCGATCAGCTCGATCAACTTCACGCCGATCCATGCGCTGGATGGCACGATCACCCCGCAGGGCTGCGCGTTCGAACGCCACCATTCGGGCGCGATCGAGCTGCGCAAGGAAGATTACCGGCTGATGATCAACGGCCTGGTCGATCAGCCGCTGGTCTTCACCTACGAAGACCTGGAACGCTTCCCGCGCGAAACCCGTACCTATTTCTGCGAATGCGCGGCCAATTCCGGCATGGAATGGGCGGGCGCCCAGCTGAACGGGTCGCAGTTCACCCACGGCATGATCCACAACATGGAATATACCGGGGTCAGCCTGCGCACATTGCTGGCCGAGGCGGGTGTGAAGGCGGAAGGCAAGTGGGTCTATGTCGAGGGCGCGGATGCGTCGTCGAACGGCCGCTCGATCCCGCTGGAAAAGGCGCTGGATGATTGCCTGGTGGCCTTCAAGGCCAATGGCGAGGCGTTGCGCAAGGAACATGGCTATCCCGTCCGCCTGGTCGTTCCGGGCTGGGAAGGCAACATGTGGGTCAAGTGGCTGCGCCGGATCGAGGTCACGGAAAACGCGGTGGAAAGCCGCGAGGAAACCTCGAAATACACCGACACGCTGGAAAATGGCACCGCGCGCAAATGGACCTGGGTGATGGATGCCAAATCCGTCATCACCGCGCCTTCGCCGCAGATGCCGATCAAGCATGGGCCGGGGCCGCTGGTGATCACGGGTCTGGCCTGGTCGGGCCGCGGTGCGATCCGCCGGGTCGATGTGTCGCTGGATGGCGGCAAGACCTGGCAACAGGCGCGCCTGGCCGCGCCGGGGCAATCCATGGCGCTGACGCGGTTCTATTTCGACCACGTCTGGGACGGGTCGGAAATGCTGCTGCAATCGCGCGCCATTGACGAAACGGGCTATGTCCAGCCCACCAAGACCCAGCTGCGCGAGGTGCGCGGCCTGAATTCGGTCTATCACAACAACGGCATCCAGACCTGGTGGGTCAAGGCGAACGGGGAGGCGGAGAATGTCGAAGTTTCGTAATCTGGTGATCGGAACGGCGCTTCTGACCACGCTGGCCGCCCCCGCCTTTGCCGGGAAACTCGGCCTTGGCCGCGCGGCCCTGCCCGAGGAAATCGCGGCCTGGGATCTGGATGTCTCGCCCGACGGGACCGGGCTGCCGGAAGGATCAGGCTCGGTTCTGGACGGGGAAGAGGTGTTTTCCGAATATTGCGCGGTCTGCCACGGCGAATTCGCCGAGGGCGTGGACAACTGGCCGAAACTTGCGGGCGGCCAGGGCACGCTGGACCATGACGATCCGCTGAAGACGATCGGGTCCTACTGGCCGCATCTGTCGACCGCCTGGGACTATGTGAACCGCTCGATGCCCTTCGGCAACGCGCAATCGCTGGAACCCGATCAGGTCTATGCGATCGTGGCCTATCTTCTGTATTCCAACGATCTGGTCGATGACGATTTCGTCCTGACCAGGGACAACTTCACCGAGGTTGTGTTGCCCAATGCGGACGGCTTCATCCTTGATGACCGGGCCGAGACGGAATACCCGATCTTCTCGCAGGAACCTTGCATGGAAAACTGCAAGGAAACGGTCGAGATCACCATGCACGCGGCCAATCTGGATGTGACGCCGGGCGATCCCGACGATGACGCCCCGGCCGAAGCGGCGGAACCGGCGGCCGAGCCCGCCGCGACCGAAACCCCGGCAGAGGAAACCGCCGAAGCCGCACCCGCCGAAGAAGCCGCACCCGCGGTGGCCGCGGCCGATCCGGCGCTGATCGAGGCGGGGGAAAAGGTGTTCAAGAAATGTGCCGCCTGCCACAAGGTCGGCGACGGCGCCAAGAACGCCACCGGCCCGGTGCTGAACGGCATCGTCGGGCGCGCGGCCGCAACGGTCGAGGGCTACAAATACTCGCCGGCGATGGTGGCTGCGGGCGAGGGCGGTCTGGTCTGGACGCCGGAAAACATCGCCGCCTACATGCAGGACCCCAAGGGTTTTGTTCCCAAGAACAAGATGTCCTTCGCGGGCCTGAAAAAGCAGGACGAAATCGATGCGCTGATCGCCTATATGGCGACGTTCACCGAGTAAGCCTTGGGCTGGCGGGTCTACCTCCTGCTCGCCGGCCTGATCTTCGCGCCCGCGCTCCCCGCGGGCGCGGACCCGTTTGTGCCGCCTGACGCGCGGGCGGAAACCTATGGCGATGCCGACCGGGGCGCGGGCTTCTGGACGCAGTGCAAGGGCTGCCATGAAATCGGCGCGGGCGCGCGCGTCCGCATCGGCCCGCCGCTGAGCGGCCTGTTCGGCCGCCGGGCCGGGGCGGTGGCGGGCTTTGCCTATTCCAAAAGCATGGCGCGCATGGGCGCGGACGGGCTGACCTGGAATTGGGGCACGCTGGATGCCTATGTCGAAAATCCCAAGGCCCTGGTGTCGGGGACGCGCATGGCCTATCGTGGGCTGAAGAACCCGCAGGATCGTGCCGATCTGATCGCCTTTCTGCGCAGCCATTCCGACCGTCCCCAGGACATTCCCGAAGCCGCCCCCACCGCGCGCCGGCTGGAACTGGATCTGCCGGCTGATGTGCTGGCGCTGCAGGGTGATCCGGCCTGGGGCGAATACCTGGCCGCCGAATGCCAGACCTGTCACCGCCGTGACGGGTCCGATCAGGGCATTCCCGCGATCACGCAATGGCCGGTTGAGGATTTCGTCATCGCGATGCATGCTTACAAGCGCAAGCTGCGTCCGCATCCGGTGATGCAGATGATGGCGGGGCGCCTGTCGGATGATGAGATCGCCGCACTGGCCGCCTATTTCGCGACGTTGGAGGAGTGACGCCGCATTTCAGGGGAGGAAAACCGATGCAGATGAAGCGACGCGACTTTTTGGGCAGCGCGGCTGCCGGAACGGTGATCCTGGCCGCGCCCATGGCGCGCGCGCAGGGCAGGCCGCGGGTGGTGGTGATCGGCGGCGGGGCCGGGGGGGCGACCTGCGCGCGCTATCTGGCCAAGGATAGCCAGGGCGCGCTGGATGTGGTGCTGATCGAACCGTCCGAAGTCTATCACACCTGTTTCTTTTCAAACCTTTATCTGGGCGGCTTTCGTGATTTCGACAGCCTGGCCCATCGCTATGACCGGCTGGCCGCGGATTACGGCATCACGTTGGTGCGCGATCGGGCGGTTGCGGTGGACCGGGCCGCCCGCACGGTCACGACCGGGGGGGGCGAGACGCTGGCCTATGACCGGCTGGTGATCGCGCCGGGGATCGACTTCAGGGAAGGCGCCTTGCCGGGATGGAGCCTGGCCGATGCCGAGGTCATGCCCCATGCCTACAAGGGCGGCGCGCAGGTGCAATTGCTGCGCGCCCAGATCGAGGCGATGCCCGAAGGCGGCACCTTTGCGATGATCGCCCCGCCCAACCCCTATCGCTGCCCGCCCGGGCCTTATGAACGGATCTCGATGGTGGCGCATCTGTTAACCCAGGTGAACCCGACCGCCAAGATCCTGGTCTTTGATCCGAAAGAGAATTTCTCGAAACAGGGGCTGTTCGAAGAGGGGTGGGAAACGCATTACCCCGGCATGATCACCCGCATCGGCCCCGACATGGGCGGTACCGCGCTGGAGGTGCGGCCCGCGACGATGGAAGTGGTGGCCGATGGCGTGGTGGAAAAGGTCGATGTCTGCAATGTCATCCCGCCGCAGATGGCCGGCGCGATCGCACAGATCGCCGGCGTGACCGAAGGCGACTGGGCCCCGGTGCGTCCGGCGGACATGCGCGCGCGCCTGGATGAGGCGGTCTTTGTGCTGGGCGATGCCAGCGCCCAGGGTGACATGCCGAAATCGGCCTTTTCCGCCAACAGCCAGGCAAAGGTCGCCGCGATGGTGATCCGGGCGGAACTGACCGGATCGCGTGCCTTTCCGGCGAAATATTCCAACACCTGCTGGTCGCTGATCGCGCCCGAGGATGGTGTGAAGGTCGGCGCCAGCTATGAGCCGACCGCGGAAAAGATCGCCAGCGTGGAAAGCTTCATCAGCCAGACCGGCGAGGATGCGGCGCTGCGCCGGACCACCTATGAGGAAAGCCTGGGCTGGTACGCCGGTATCACCGCCGACATTTTTGGCTGAGATCGGGGCGGGGGGCTGTCTGCCCCCCGGGCGCCCCCTTGCGGGGCCGCCGCCCCCCGAGGATATTTGGGCAAAGCCGAAGGGCAGGGGTTTTCCAGGCGGAGGGATGCGGTTGCAAGACGAATTGGAGGCGCGGGCGCGGGCGCTGTTTGCCGCGGGCGTGGCGGCGGCTGACCCGGCGCGGGCGGTGGATGCGGCGATGGCGGCGGTTCTGGCTGACGGACCGGCGCCGGGCGGGCGCTGGCATGTGCTGGCGCTTGGCAAGGCCGCGGGTGCCATGGCGCGCGCGGCGCTGCGGCATTTGCCTGATGGGGTGGCCGCGCTGGTGGTGACCAACCCCGAGAATGCCGGACCGGTGCCGGGGGCAGAGGTGCTGGCGGGCGGTCATCCGGTGCCCGATGCGGGCAGCGCGGCGGCGGGGCAGGCGATCCTTGCGCGACTGGCGGCGGCGGGTCCGGCGGACCGGGTTCTGGCGTTGGTGTCCGGCGGGGGATCGGCGCTGGCGGTGGCGCCTGTGGCGGGGCTGAGCCTGGCCGACAAGGCCGAGGTCAGCCGCCTGCTGTTGCTGTCGGGGGCCGATATCACCCAGATGAATCTGGTGCGCCAGCATCTGTCCCGGCTGAAGGGGGGCGGCTGGCTGCGGGCCTGTGCCGCGCCCATCAGCGCGCTGATCCTGTCGGATGTGCCGGGGGATGATCTGCGGGTGATTGCCTCGGGGCCGACGGTGGCGCCGATCGGCAGCCGGGCTGCGGCGGCGGATCTGTGCCGCGCCTTTGGTATCTGGGATCGTCTGCCCGCTGCGGCACGCGCCCATCTTGCCGCCCCCGAGCCGGCGGTGGCCGCGCCGGTCGCGGCGCGCAATCGTCTGGTCGGGGCCAATGCGATTTCGCTGGCGGCGATGGTTGCGGCGGGGGCCGCAGCCGGGCCCTTTGCGCTGGAGGGGGATGTTGGCGCGCTGGCGCCGCGTCTGGTGGCGCTGTTGGGTGAGATGAGGCCGGGTCAGGCGCTGGTCTTTGGCGGCGAGACGGTGGTGCGTGTGACCGGCGATGGTCTGGGCGGGCGCAATCAGGAACTGGCGCTGCGGGTGGCGCTGGCGGCCGAGGCGGCGGGGGTCGCGGGGGGCTGGCTGTTCCTGTCGGGTGGGACCGACGGGCGCGACGGCCCGACCGGGGCGGCGGGCGGCATCGTCGGGCCGGGGTCGCTGGCGGCGATGCGGCAGGCCGGCATCGATCCGCAGGCCGCGTTGGCGCGCAACGATTCGAACCCCGCGCTGGCGGCGGGGGGCGCGTTGCTGGTGACGGGGGCTACCGGCACGAATGTTGCCGATCTGGCGGTGCTGATCCGGGGGTGAGGCCGCGGCGGTTATGGCGCGGGGGTGCGGGCTTGGCGCAGGGCGCGCTGTGCCGGGCGGCGCGCGGCGCGGGCCTCAAGCGCCAGCGCGGCGGCCAGCACGGCAAGCGCAAGCATGTCGAAGGACATCAGCGATATCAGAGTCATAGCGATCCCCCAGGTGCATCTGTGTTTTGTCTTGCAGGGCATTGGGGCGGGAATATGTCGGCATCCGGGTTTTGTTGGGCGCCGGTCGCGGGCGGCCCGCTTGACGGGGGCGGGACGGACATGGCCTAAGGGGCAGAACCTGTCCCTGCAGGGGGAATACGATGATGCACTGTTACAGTTCCGGCCCCGGCGGCCTGATTCGCCTGGACCCCGCCGCCGATCCGGCCGCCGCGGTCTGGATCGACCTGCAGGCGCCTGCCCCCGATGAGGTGGCCGCACTGGCGCGGCTGGGGGTTGAGGTGCCAAGCCTGGCCGACATGGAAGAGATCGAGATTTCCAACCGGCTTTACCGCGAATCGGGGGCCGATGTGATGACCGTGGTCCTGCCGGGCCGGGCCCCCGATGACCGGCAGGTCGCGGGCCCGGTCAGTTTCATCCTGACCGAGGGGCGGCTTGTCACGGTGCGCCACCATGCGCCGCGGTCGTTTGACACGTTTCCTTTGCGCGCGGACCGATCGGCCGCGGGCACCGCGGGGGCCGGGCAGATCTTCATGGGGCTGATCGAGGAAATCGTCGCCCGTCTGGCCGATATCCTGGAAGGGGTGGGCCGGGCGCTTGATGCGGTGTCCAGCGCGGTTCTGGGCGGGCGGGGGCAGAGATCGGGGCAGTTGCAGGCGGCGCTGGAAAAGATCGGCCAGCAGGGTGAGGTTCTGGGCCGGGTCCGGCTGGCGCTGCTGACGCTGGAACGCGCCTTGTCCTTCTTTGCCCAGACGCTGGCCCCGCGCGCGCAGGGCAAAGAACTGCGCGCCATTGTCGAAGGCCAGATGCGCGATATCCGTTCGCTGAACGAACATGGCGATTTCCTGTCTGCGCGGCTGTCGCTGAATGTCGATGCGACGCTGGGGATGATCAACCTGGTGCAGAACAATACGGTGCGGCTGGTGACGGTGGTGGCCGCGCCCTTCGTGCCGCCGACGCTGATCGCCTCGATCTATGGGATGAATTTCGCGCGCATGCCGGAACTGGCCCATCCCTGGGGCTATCCGGTCACGCTGGGGCTGATGCTGGCCTCGGCGGTGGGCACCTGGGCGTTTTTCAAGTGGAAGGACTGGATCTAGGCCGCGATCAGCGTTCCAGCACCAGCCGGTCGCGGCTGAATTCCACCCGGGCAAAGCGCGTCAGATAGGCCATGCCCAGAAGCGAGGTATCCATCTGCCCGCCATTGACCACCGCGCGCAGGTTCTGGTCATGGATGGGGCCCAGCGTCAGGCTGTCCAGCCGTACCGGCGCGGTGGCGACCAGGCCATTGGCGGTCTGTGCCTGCCCGATGAAGGCCAGCCCCGCCGTGGCAATGCCCGCGCGTTCGGCATCGCGCCGCGTCAGCACGATGTCGCTGGCCCCGGTATCGACGACAAAGCGCACCGGAACGCCATTCACCCCGGCGGTCAGATAGTAATGGCCATCGGCGGCCAGCGGTGCCTCGATCCGGTTGTCGCCGATCGCGGATTGGCGCGGCATCAGGTCGTGGCGCAGATCCTGCCACAGGCCCGCGGCACCGATCACGCCCAGAAAGATCAGCCCCCAGACGGCCATCTGCTGCAGCGCGCGGCCGGGTTTGCGGCGCAGTTCGGCCAGAAGATAGCCGCCCACCGCCAGAAACAGCAGCGACAGATAGATCAGGCGGGCAAAGGTATCATCGGACATCGGATCATCATTCCCCTGTCTGCGATGCCGGTGTCTGCGATATAGGTATCGCGTGCGCCGATGTCATGCCCCGGCGCCCGCAAAGCCCCCCGCGCCGCGCAGGCCATCCAGAATGAACTGGATCGACAGCGCCGCCAGCAGCATCCCCAAGAGCCGCGTCACGACCATCGTGCCGGTGCGCCCCAGCGCGCGCTCGATCGGGGTGGCAAGCCAGAACATCGCCAGAACGCAGCCCAGCACCGCAAACATCACCCCGTGCACCAGCACCACATGGGTCAGATCCGCCCCCGGCGCCCCGGCTAGAAGGATCATCGTGGCCATCGCCCCGGGCCCCGCGATCAGCGGGGTCGCCAGCGGAAAGACCGAGGGATCATGGGTCGGTTCGGGGTGCTGCCCCTCGCGGCGCTGGGTGCGGCGTTCGAACAGCATGTCCAGCGCGGTCAGGAACAAAAGCACCCCGCCGGCGATGCGGAAGGCCGGCATGGAAATGCCGATCGCCCCCAGCAGCTTGTCGCCCAAAAGCCCGAACAGCGTCAGCAGCACCGCCGCGATCAGCACCGCGCGCAGCCCCATGCGCAGCCGCGCGCGCACGTCGATGCCTTGCGTCAGCGCGATGAACAGCGGTGCAAGGCCGATCGGGTCCATGACCACGAACAGCGTGACAAAGGCGGTCAGATAGTCGGCGGCGGCCATGATCCCTCCGGTTGCGATGGGCGCAGCCTAGCCCCGCCAGGCCGCGCCTGCCAGCGGGTGGGATGGAAAAATATCGCCCGAAGCGGCCGAAGGGGCTTTGATCGGCGCGCGAGAGGTCATAAATGAGGGGTTATGTTTGACGCGGGCCTGATCCCGCCGTCGGAGGAGAATGACATGCTCAACAACATCGGCCTTCCCGGCCTTCTGCTCATCGCGATCGTGGTGCTGGTGCTTTTCGGCCGCGGCAAGATTTCCTCGTTGATGGGTGAGGTCGGCAAGGGCATCACCGCCTTCAAGAAGGGCGTCAAGGATGGCGGTCAGGAAATCGAGGATGCCTCGGCGCAGGCAGCCCGCGACGTGACGCCCGAAAACGACAAAGACAAGGTCTGAACCTGCCGGCCCCGCCGGGGCCTTGATCCGGGCCGGAGGCCAGGGAACCCATGTTCGATATCGGTTGGAGCGAGCTTCTCGTGATCGGCGTCGTTGCGCTGATCGTGGTGGGGCCAAAGGATCTGCCCGGCATGTTCCACACGCTGGGCCGGTTCACCGCGCGTGCGCGCGGGATGGCGCGCGAATTTTCGCGGGCAATGGAAGACGCGGCCAGTGACAGCGGCCTGAAAGAGGCAGCCAGCGATCTCAAGGATCTGAAAGGACTGGCGTCGAAAAAATCGCTGGGGCTGGATGCGCTGGAAGACGCCGCGTCCAAGTTCGAGAAATGGGAACCCAAGCTGCCCGGCAAGGCCGAGGCCGCGGGCGCCAGCCCCGATCCCGCCGCCGCCGCGCCCGCAGCGGATGCGGCGAAACCCGCCGCGCCAAAACCCGCCGTAGCAAAGCCCAAAACCCCCCGGACCACCAAGCCAAAGGCCCCGAAATCCGAGGCTGCCCCCGCCAAGGCCGCCGCGAAAGATGCGGCCAAACCTGCGGCCAGGGCAGCGACCCGGAAAAGCCCCGCCAAGAAGGGTGACGCATGAGCGCGAAGGATGAGATCGACGACACCGCCGCCCCGCTGATCGAGCATCTTGCCGAATTGAGAAAGCGGCTGATCTGGTCGGTCAGTGCCTTCATCGGTGCCATGGTGCTGTGCTTTGCCGCGGCGGAACCGATTCTGAACTTTTTGCTGGGGCCAATCGAACAGACCATGCGCGATCTGGGCGACCCCAACCCGGTGATGCAATATACCGCGCCACAGGAATATTTCTTCACGCTGATCCGCATTTCCATGGTGGGGGGGCTTGTGCTGTCCTTCCCGGTGATCGGCTATCAGCTGTGGCGCTTCATCGCGCCCGGCCTGTATCGCAGCGAAAAATCGGCTTTCCTGCCGTTCCTGGTTTCGTCCCCTCTGCTGTTTCTGGTGGGGGCGACCTTTGCCCATTATGTGGTGACGCCGCTGGCCATGGGCTTTTTCCTGGGCTTCGCCGATGCGTCGTCCATCGTCAGCGCGATCCTGCCCACCCTGTCCGACGCCCCCGTGACCGAACCGCCAGCACCCAGCGAAGGCATCTCGATCGTGTTCCAGGGCAAGGTCAATGAAACACTGGATATTTCTCTCAAGATGATCATTGCCTTCGGGCTGTGCTTCCAGCTTCCGGTGCTGCTGACGCTGATGGGCAAGGCGGGGCTGGTGTCGGCCAGGGGGCTGGGGGGGATGCGCAAATATGCCATCGTGCTGATCCTGGGTGTGGCCGCGCTGGTCACCCCGCCCGATGTCGTCACCCAGCTGATCCTGTTTGGCGCGGTCTACCCGCTTTATGAAATCTCGATCTTCCTGGTCCGCCGCATCGAAAAGGCGCGTGAGGCGCGGCTGCGCGCCGAAGGCCTGTGGGTCGAAGAGGACGAGGACGAAGGGGCCGCGAAATGACCGACCCGCTGGACCGGATCGCCGCCGCGCTGGAACGGCTTGCGCCCGCCCCCCTGGCCGCGCCGGATTTTTCGGCGGCGCAGGCCTTTGTCTGGCACAGTGCGCCCGAACAGCTGGCCCCGGTGGCACAGGTCAACCGCGTCGATCTGCGGCTGTTGCGCGGTATCGACCGGGCGCGCGACACGCTGCTGGCCAATACGCTGCAATTCGCGCGCGGGGCTGCGGCCAACAATGCGCTGCTGTGGGGTGCGCGCGGGATGGGAAAATCCTCGCTGGTCAAGGCGGTCCATGCCGAGGTTCTGGCCCGTGGGCTGACGCTGAAGCTGGTCGAACTGGCGCGCGAGGATTTGCCCTCGGTCGGGCGGCTGCTGGGCCATCTGCGCGCGGCGGACGGCAAACGTTTTGTTCTGTTCTGCGACGACCTGTCCTTCAGCCACGATGACCAGCATTACAAATCGCTGAAAGCGGTACTGGATGGCGGGATCGAGGGGCGGCCGTCGAATGTGATCTTTTATGCCACCTCGAACCGTCGCCATCTGATGCCGCGCGACATGATCGAGAATGAACGTTCCAGCGCGATCAACCCGTCCGAGGCGGTTGAGGAAAAAGTATCGCTGTCGGACAGGTTCGGCCTGTGGCTGGGCTTTCACCCCTGCGGGCAGGATGAATTCCTGGCGATGATCGCGGGCTATTGCGCGGCCTATGGTGTGGACATCTCGCCCGAGGATCTGCGCGCCGAGGCGATCGAATGGCAGGCAACGCGCGGGGCGCGTTCGGGCCGGGTCGCCTGGCAGTATTTCACCGATCTGGCCGGCCGGCGCGGCATCGCGCTATAGGCCAGGCCGGACGATGAAAAACGGCCCCCGCAGGGGCCGTTTTCATTGGGCAACCGGCGATGTGCACCGGGGCTATTGCAGATATTTCATCGGATCGACGCTTTCAAACCCGTCGCGCACCTCGAAATGCAGGAAGCCAGGGTCGCTGGCGCGAACCTTGGCGATGGTCTGGCCGCGGCTGACGCGGGCGCCTTTTGCGACGGTGGGGGCGTCGATATTTGCATAGACCGTCAGCAGCCCGTTGTCATGGCGCAGCACCAGGATCGGCACCTGCCCGGTATCCTTGGTGATGGCGGCGACGGTGCCGGCCTCGGCGGCCTTTACGGGCGTTCCGGGGGCAGCGGCAATGTCGACCCCGTCGTTTTTCTTTTTCACATAGGGCCGGATGATCGCGCCCTGAACCGGCATCTGCATCTTGCCCGTGGCCGAGGCCTGGGTACGCGTGGCACCCAGATCGGGGGCCGGGGGCGTCGCGGTCGGGGTGGCGGCGGCGGGGGGCGTTTCTGCGGGCAGGGGCATGGCGGCCGAAGGCGGCGTCGGCGTTGCCGATCCTGCGCCCGGCGCGCTGGCGCTGGCGGTCGCGGGCGGGGCCGCAGCGGCGACCGGGATCATCAGATACTGGCCTTCCCGCACGCTCATGTCGGCGGGCAGGCCGTTCCAGTCGGCCAGTGCGCGGACGTTGACATTGTAATAGCGCGCGATGGAATAGGCGGTTTCGCCGCGGGCGACCTTGTGGCGCGTGGGCTCGGGCCCGGCCGGGGCGGCGGGCGCGGGGGGCGGGCTTTGCGTGCCGGTGGCGCGGTCGATCGCCGTCGATGCGATCGAGGTGATGTCGATCCGTTCGCCCCCGATCGCCCCGGGCGTTGTGCTGCCGGCGACGGGTTCGGTGACGCGTCGTGGCAGTGCCAGGATTTCGCCGCGGTTCAGCGTGGTTTCGGGGCGCAGCGCATTGTAGCGGGCCAGCTCTTCGGCATTCAGTCCCACCCGCGCGGCGATGGTGGTGACGCTGTCGCCCTGATTGGCCACGGCCACCTGATAGGTCGGATAGGAAATCACGCCGCGCGCATCGGGGGCGGGCCGCGCCGCGGTGGCCTGCCGGGCCGCAGCCGACGTGTCAAAGCCGGTGCGCCCGAAATGCCGCAGATCGCCATCGAAGCTGCCATCGGGTTCGCAGGCGGCCAGCGCAAGCGCGCTTGCCCCAAGGATCAGGCCGTGGCGCAGGCGGGCGGGCAGGGTGTGGATCATCGGCTCGTTCCTCATTCCTTGTTCCGTCTGGCCCTGTGGCCGGGCCTTTTCAGATCGTGTCCGGGGGTCAGTCGTTCGCCATGCCTTCGACAAGCGGGACAAAGCGCACCGGGCGCAATTCTTCATAATCATATCCCGTTTCCAGGCGCCGCACGCGGATCAGGCTTTGCACCGTGTCGGACTGGCCAACGGGAAGCACCATGATACCCCCGATCTTCAACTGCGCCAAGAGCGGGCCGGGCGGGTCCTCGGCGGCGGCGGTCACGATGATACGATCAAACGGCGCCTGTTCGGGCAGACCGTGCGACCCGTCGATTGCCAGCGCGGTGATGTTGCTCAGATGCAGGCTGCGAAACAGCGCCTCGGCCTCGCGCACCAGGCGGCGGTGGCGGTCGACGGTATAGACGCGCCGCGCCAGCCCCGCCAGGATCGCCGCCTGATAGCCCGAGCCGGTGCCGATTTCCAACACCGTGTCGCGCGGCCCCACCTGCAGCGCCTGCGTCATCAGCCCCACGACCGAGGGCTGGGAAATCGTCTGCCCGCAGGCAATCGGCAGGGGCATGTCCTCATAGGCGCGTTCGGCGAAGATGCCCTTGACAAAGGGACCACGGTCGACCCGTTCCATCGCCGACAGCACGCGCGCATCCGTCACCCCCTTTGAACGCAGCGCGAAGAGAAAGCGCATCTTGCGTTCGGCGATGCTGGCCTTCTCTGGCGCGCCCTCGGTCATGCCAGCCGTGCCGTCAGATCGGCCAGCAGGTCATGCGCCGTCAGATCCGCGCGCATCGGTGTGATCGCGACATAGCCTTCCAGGTTCACCGCCACATCCGTGCCCGGCGCGCCTGGCAGGTGTTGCGGCCCGCCCTTGATCCACAGGAATTTGCGCCCCGAGGGCGAGATATGCGGTTCGACGCCAAAGAAGGTCTCGCGCCGGAAACCCTGCGCCGCGACCCGGTGGCCCTTGACATCGGCGGCCGGAACCGGCGGGAAATTGACGTTGTAGAAACAGCGGTAATCACCCTCATCCCAGATGCCGCGATCCAGAAGCGCGCGCACGACGCCCACGCCATGCACCCGCGCGGCCTCGAACGGATCGGCCAGTTCCTGCGTCCGCGGCCCCAGGAACTGTGACAGCGCAATCGCCGGAACGCCTTGCAAAGCGGCCTCCATCGCGCCGCCCAGCGTGCCGGAATACATGGCGTTTTCGCCCGAATTGTTGCCCCGGTTGACGCCCGACAGCACCAGATCGGGGCGCGCGCCCTGCAACACCTCATAGAGGCCCGCCAGAACGCAATCGGCGGGGCTGCCCTCGGCGGCATAGCGCCGCTCGCCCAGCTTGGCGATCATCATCGGATGGGTGTAGCTGATGGCGTGGGCCACGCCCGATTGTTCAAAGGCGGGGGCAACGGTCCAGACCTCGCCCGCGGGGCCGGCGATTTCGGTTGCGATCCGGGTCAGAACCTCAAGGCCCGGTGCATTGATCCCGTCGTCATTGGTGATGAGAATTCGCATGCTTCCCCGCGTTGGCACAGACCGTTTGATCCTGCTTAGCGCGCGGGCCGGGGGGCGTAAAGCAATCCGGCGGGGCGGGGCGACGAAATCTGGCCGCCCGCGCGGATCACAGCAGCGTCAGGATACGGCGGGCCTCGGTATGCGGGTCGGCCAGCGGCGCGCGGTCTTCGCCGGGGAAGAAACGCGCCCGCGTCGCGGTGGGCATCGGCGCGGGCCGGTCGATCAGCACGCGCGGGCCGACCCTGGCCGTTTCGGCCTGCCAGCTGCGCGCCAATGCGATCTGCGCGGTCTTGGTCGCGCCATAGGCGCCAAAGAATTTCTCACCCGCGTGGTCATCGTCAAAGAACATGGCGGTGCCGCTGCCCGCGCGCAGCAGCGGCTCGATCAGCGGGATCAGGGTCGCGGTGGCTGCGACATTGGTGGCGATGGATTTCGCCATGTCCTTGGCATCGATATGGGACGCGGGCGCCAGCGGCGCGGCGTGGATCGCGCAATGCGCCCACAGCTGAACCCCGCCCCAGCGCGCGGCAACCGATTGCGCCAGATGCTTCATCGCCTCGGGATCGGTCACATCCATCGGTGCCAGGCTGGCGCGCCCGCCGGCGGCCTGGATCCTGTCATCCAGTTCCTCCAGCGCGCCGGTGGTGCGCGCGACCGCCATCACATGCCAGCCGGCACGGGCCAGCGCCTCGCTTAATGCCGCGCCAAGCCCGCGCGAGGCGCCGGTGACAAGGGCGATCGGGGGGGTGACATGCGGGGGGGTCTGGGGCGTGCTCATGACAGGGAATTTGCACAGCTTTGCCGCGCGCGCAAGGGCCGCCCCGCGCCCCCGCCTGCGGCCAGAGCGCGCGGGGGGGGGCAGGGGTGCCGCAGGATTTGCAAATTTGCGCAAGGCATGGGAAAAGCCTTTGCAACATCGCGCATCCGCCGCGCTGCGACGTTGACAAGCGACCGCCATGCGGCAAAAGTGCGCGCAAGATGGATTTCAGTGGAAAGGTCCGATCCATGACGCTTTCGAAGGCCCTTGTGCCCTCTCAGACGCTTGCCACCCGCGCCGCGATGGTGCTGGGCGGTTCCTTCCTGATCGCGGCGGCCTCGCAGGTGTCGGTTCCGATGTTTCCGGTGCCGATGACGCTGCAGACGCTGGCGATTCTGACCATCGGCATGACCATGGGCGCGCGCATGGGGCTGGCGACGGTTGCCGCCTGGCTGATGCAGGGCGCCTCGGGGCTGCCGGTCTTTGCGGGCGGCGCCTCGGCGGCGGCGCTGGCCGGGCCGACGGCAGGCTTCCTGTTCGGCTTTCTCGCGATGGTCGCGGTGGTGGGGTTTGCCTCGGATCGCGGCGTGAAATCGGTGCTGGGCCTGTCGGCGGCGGCGCTGGTCGCCTCGGCGGTGCTGTATCTGCCGGGCCTGGCCTGGCCCGCGCTGGTGATGGGCAAGTCGGTGCCCGATCTGATGGCGGGCTGGATGCTGCCCTTCCTGGCGGGCGATGTGGTCAAGGCGGTTCTGGCCGCGCTGATCGTGGCCGGCGGCTGGAACGTCCTGAAGGCGCGCCGCGGCTGAACCGCCACGCCAGCGAAACGCCAGACGTCAGACAGGCGCCGCCCCCCCCGGGGCGGCGTTTTCAGTTTTGCGACTGCAGCCGCGCCAGCGCCGCTTCGCACATGCCAAGCGCCAGCCACTGACAGGGCGCGCAGATATCTTGCAGGATGCCCGGCGGCAGGGCCCGCATCCGCGCCTGCGCCTCGGCCCAGCTGATCCGGTCCCCGGGGGCCAGGTGCAGGGCCCTGGCATGGGCCGCATCCAGTCGTGCGATCCGGTCCCCGCTTGCGCAGCCCGCGCCCCGGCGGGACGGGCAGGGGGCGCAGATCGCATCGGCCGTGGCCGTCACCTCGATCCGAACGTCGCCCCCGCCGGACGCCCGCAGCCGGGCGTCAACGATCGCGGCCATGTTCGCGGTGAAGTCTTCGGAATAGCCCTTACCCTCAAAGCCCAGGGCGCACAGGAAATGATGCGGTCGAAAGCGGATCGGGGCGTCGGTCATCGGGGGGATCCTGCGGGGTGGGTGCCCTGGCGGTGCTGCGGGGGCGGTACTGCGGGGTATACGAAAAGGGGCCGGGGTTTCCCCCGGCCCCTTCAAGGATGGGCGCAATCCTTAGCGCTTGTCCACATCCTGATAGTCGCGCTTGGCCGGGCCGGTATAAAGCTGGCGCGGGCGGCCGATCTTCAGCTGCGGATCGTCGATCATCTCTTTCCATTGCGAAATCCAGCCCACCGTGCGCGACAGCGCGAAGATCGGCGTGAACATCGAGGTGGGGAAGCCCATCGCCTCAAGAATGATGCCCGAGTAGAAATCGACGTTCGGATACAGCTTTTTCGAGACGAAATATTCATCCTCCAGCGCGATCCGTTCCAGTTCCTTGGCGACCTGCAGGATGGGGTTGTTGTCCACCCCCAGAAGGCCCAGCACCTCATCGGCGGATTCCTTCATCACCGTGGCGCGCGGGTCGAAGTTCTTGTAGACCCGGTGGCCAAAGCCCATCAGGCGGAAGGGATCGTTCTTGTCCTTGGCGCGGGCGACGAATTCGGGGATGCGGTCCACGGTGCCGATTTCGCGCAGCATTTCCAGGCAGGCCTGGTTGGCGCCGCCATGCGCCGGCCCCCAGAGACAGGCGATACCGGCCGCGATGCAGGCGAACGGGTTGGCCCCCGACGATCCCGCCAGACGCACGGTCGAGGTCGACGCATTCTGTTCGTGGTCGGCATGCAGCATCATGATCCGGTCCATCGCCTTGGCAAGCGCGGGCTGAACCTTGTATTCCTCGGCCGGGACCGAGAAACACATGTGCAGGAAGTTGGACGCGTAATCCAGATCGTTGCGCGGATAGACGAAGGGCTGGCCGATCGAATATTTATAGGCCATCGCCGCGATCGTGGGCAGCTTGGCGATCATGCGGATCGCGGCGACCTCACGGTGCCAGGGATCGTTGATGTCAAGGCTGTCATGATAAAAGGCCGACAGCGCGCCGACCACGCCCACCATCGTCGCCATCGGGTGGCTGTCGCGCCTGAACCCGCGGAAGAAATAATGGATCTGTTCGTGCAGCATCGTGTGGCGGGTGATGCGGTTTTCGAAATCCTCCATCTGCTGGCGGTTCGGCAGTTCGCCGTTCAGCAGCAGATAGCAGACTTCCAGATAGTGCGAATGATGCGCCAGCTGTTCGATCGGATAGCCGCGGTGCAGCAGTACGCCCGTGTCGCCGTCGATATAGGTGATCGCGGATTCGCAGGACGCGGTCGAGGTGAAACCGGGATCGAAGGTGAAGACATCGGCCTGACCGTAAAGCTTGCGGATATCCAGCACATCCGGCCCGGCGGTCGGCGACATGATGGGCAGGTCGTAGCTTTTGTTGTCCAGCATCAGCGTGGCGGATCTGTTCTTTTCTGCCATGTAAATCCCTTTCCTGTCGTCCGGCTGGGCCGCGCCGGGGGGTCTTTTCCGGGGGACCGGATAAGGCGGTCGGGCCTCAGGCCGCCTGGTCGTTCAATCTGGCCAGCGTTTCGGCGCGGCCAAGCACAAGCATCATGTCGAACACGCTGGGGGTGACCGAGCGTCCGGCAACGGCGGCGCGCAGGGGGGCGGCCAGTTTTCCCAGACCCGTCCCATGCGCCTCTGCAACCCGCTGCACGACAGCCTCCAGCTCTTCGCGTGACCAGCTAGCATCTTGCAGCTGCGGCGTCAATTCTGCCAGTATACCACGGGATACCGGGTCCAGCGCCCGGGCGGCCCGCTCATCCAGATCCAGCGGCCGGTCTGCCAGAACGAAATGTGCCTTTTCAAGCAGTTCCGGGAAGGTCTTGGCACGATCCTTCAGGCAATACATGGCGCGCCCCAGCCCGTCGCGCTGCGCCGCGCGCAACGCGGGCTGGCCGGCGGCGGCCAGATAGCCCTCAATCTCGGCAACCAGGGCGGCATCGTCCATCGCCGCGATATGCTGGCCGCAGATGTTTTCCAGTTTCTTGAAGTCCAGCCGCGCCGGCGCGCGACCGATTCCCGACAGGTCGAACCAGTCGCGGGCCTGGGCATCGGTGAAGAATTCGTCGTCCCCGTGGCTCCAGCCCAGGCGGCACAGATAATTGCGCATCCCGGCGGCGGGGTAGCCCATCACCTGATATTCTTCCAGCCCCACGGCACCGTGGCGCTTGGACAGTTTCTTGCCGTCGGGGCCGTGAATCAGCGGAATATGCGCGAAAACCGGCACGTCCCAGCCCATCGCGTGATAGATCTGCACCTGCCGCGCGGCATTGGTCAGGTGGTCATCCCCCCGGATCACATGGGTCACGCCCATGTCATGGTCATCCACAACAACAGCCAGCATGTAGGTGGGCGTACCATCAGACCGTAAACAAACCATGTCGTCCAGCTGGTCGTTGCGGAAGGTCACGTCGCCCTGCACCTGGTCCTGGATCACCGTGACGCCCGCGCGCGGGGCCTTCAGGCGGATCACACAGGGCGCGTCGGGGTGGGTGGCGGGGTCGGCATCGCGCCAGGGGCTTTGGAACAGGGTCGACTTGCCCGCGGCCCGGGCAGATTCGCGGAAGGCTTCGATTTCCTCTTGCGTGGAAAAGCACTTGTAGGCACCGCCACGGGCCAGCATTTCGCGCGCCACCTCGGCATGGCGGTCGCGGCCCTCGAACTGGCTGACCGCCTCGCCGTCCCAGTCCAGGCCCAGCCAGGCCAGCCCCTTCAGAATCGCTGCCGTCGCCTCGGGCGTGGACCGTTCGCGGTCGGTATCCTCGATGCGCAGCAGGAACTTGCCGCCGCGGCCACGCGCGTAAAGCCAGTTGAAAAGCGCCGTGCGCGCGCCCCCGATATGCAGATACCCCGTGGGCGAGGGGGCGAAGCGGGTGACGATCTGTTGAGTCATAAGCGCGTTAACCTTTCGGAAACCATGAAGCCATAGGCTTTGCCCAAGGTCATAAGCAGGGAAGGGCGGAGAAACAAGCGTGGCGACTCTGGCCGGGGCAGGTGCGAAGACGGGTGTGAACGCGGTGGCGCGGCGGCTTTCGGGCCTGTGGCGCGCGGCCCTGGGCGGCGCGGGCCGGCCGCTTGCGGCGCTGTCGGCGGCGCGGGCGCAGCTGTTCCTTTGGGCGCCGCTTGGTCTGTCGCTGGGCATCGGTGGCTATTTCGCGGCAGGGGCCGAGCCGGGCCCCGTGGTCTGGGCAGGCGCCATCGCGGTGGCGCTGGCGGGGGCCGCGTTCTGGGCGCGCGGCCCCGAGCCTGCGCGTTTCCCCGCCGCGCTGCTGCTGCTTGCGGCCTGCGGGCTGATGCTGGCGGGGCTGCGCGCGCATTCCGTCGCGGCACCCGTCCTGCCCTGGCGCTATTACGGCCCGGTTGAGGGCCGCATCGTCGAGATCGACCGATCGGGCAGAGACCGCATCCGCCTGACGCTGGATCAGGTGGTACTGGACCGCATGGCCCCCGGCGCGACGCCCGCGCGCATCCGCATCGCGCTGCACGGCGATCAGGGCCATCTGAACCCGGTGCCCGGCCTGCGGGTCATGGCCACGGCCCATCTGGCGCCGCCCTCGGGTCCGGCCGCGCCGGGGGACTATGATTTTCGCCGTCACGCCTGGTTTGCGGGACTGGGGGCGGTGGGCTATGTGCGCGCGCCGGTGCTGGTTGCGGCCCCGCCTGACCCGGACAGCTGGACACTTGCCGGTCACCGCGCCCGGATGCGCCTGTCGGCCGCCATTCAGGATCGCATCCCCGGCCAGCCCGGCGCGGTGGCGGCGGCGCTGATGACCGGCGACCGATCCGCCATTTCCGAGGCCACGAATGAGGTGATGCGGGTGTCGAACCTGTATCACATCATTTCGATTTCCGGCCTGCACATGGGCATGCTGGCGGGCTTTGTCTTTGCCGCGCTGCGCTATGGGCTGGCGGCGGCGGGCAGGCCCGCGCTGCACTGGCCTGGCAAGAAGATCGCGGCCCTGGCGGCCCTTCTGGCGGCGACGGTCTATCTTTGGCTGGCGGGGCCGCAGGTGGCCACGCAGCGCGCCTACCTGATGGCAGCGGTCATGCTGCTGGCGGTGCTGGTGGACCGGCGCGCCTTTTCGCTGCGCACGGTGGCGCTGGCCGCGCTGATCCTGCTGGTCCGGGAACCCGAAAGCCTGACCGAGCCGGGGTTCCAGATGTCCTTCGGCGCGACCGTCGCGCTGATCCTGTGCTATCAGCCCTGGGCCCGGCTGGCGCCGCGCGTGCCCGCAGTACTGCGCCCGGTGGCGATGCTGGTGATCTCCTCGCTTGCGGCGGGGCTGGCCACCGCACCGATCGCCGCCGCGCATTTCAGCCGGATGTCGGAATACGGGCTGCTGGCCAATCTGCTGGCGGTGCCGGTCATGGGCACGCTGGTGATGCCCGCGGGCGTGATCGCGGCCTGCCTTGCGCCGCTGGGTCTGGCGGGCCCGGCGCTGTGGGTGATGGAACAGGGCACCGCCTGGATGATCTTCGTCGCCGAATTCGTGGCCGGGTTGGGCGGGGCAATCATGGCTGTGCCGGCCCCCGGGCCGACCGTCTTGCCGCTGATGGCGGTCGGGGCGCTGGTCGCGGTGCTGGCGCGGGGGGCAGGGCGCAGCCTGGGTGTTGCGGCGGTGCTGCTGGCAGGCGGGCTTTGGGTGCAGGGACAGCGCCCGGACCTGCTGATCGCGCCCGAGGGCGAGCTTGTCGGACTGATGGGCCCCGGGGGACGGATATTTTCCCGCAACGGCGCTGATTTCATCGGCGACAGCTGGCTTGAGGCCGACGGCGATCCCGCCCGCACCCCGCAGGCCGCCGCCCGTCCCGGATTCGCCGGCCCCAAAGGCGCCCGCCAGGCGGATTTTGCTGGCCGGCCGCTGATCCATCTGACGGGCAAGGACGCCATCGCCCGGCTAAGCGCCTCCTGCCGCCCCGGCGCACGGGTGATCCTGGCCGGGCGCGCGCCCGCCGGGCCGGTGGCCTGCGATCTGTGGGACCAGATCCGCCTGCGCGAAACCGGCGCCGTGGCGATCTGGGCCGATGGACGCATTGACACCGCGACCGCCCGCGCCGGGGGCAGGCCCTGGACCCGCCAAGGCCCGCTGTGACCCGCGCCCGATCCCGCTGCTGTTCAGCAGTCCAGGCACCTGCGATGCCCCTTCGGCTTTGCCCAAATATCCCCGCCGGAGGCTTCCGCCCCCGCCATCCGCGACCGGTCAATAGCTGCGGATCAGCCCCACCAGGCGGCCTTGCACGCGCACCTGATCCTCGCGCAGGACGCGCGTTTCATAGGCCGGGTTCGCCGCTTCCAGCGCAATCATCCCGCCCCGGCGGCGATAGCGTTTCAACGTCGCCTCATGCCCCTCGACCAGCGCCACGACGATGTCGCCGTTTTCCGCCGTGCCCTGTTCCCGGATCACCACGATGTCGCCATCGTTGATCCCGGCCTCGATCATCGAATCGCCCTTGACCTCCAGCGCGTAATGCTGGCCCCGGCCCGACAGCATCGCGCCCGGCACCGCCACATGGTGCGACACTTCCGAAATCGCCTCGATCGGCACACCCGCGGCGATGCGCCCCATCACCGGCAGTTCCAGCGCGTGCGCCGCCGTCACCGGCAGCGCGTCCCTGGGCGGATCGGCCCTTTCCCCGGCGATCACGCGTGGGGCAAAGCCGCGTTTTTCCATGGCTTCGGGCAGCTTCACGATCTCGATCGCGCGGGCCCGATGGGCCAGCCGGCGAATGAAACCACGTTCCTCCAGCGCGGTGATCAGCCGGTGGATGCCGGATTTCGACCGCAGATCCAGCGCCTCCTTCATCTCGTCGAAGGATGGAGGCACCCCGTCGCGCGCCATCCGTTTCTGGATGAACTCAAGCAGTTCCAGCTGTTTGCGCGTCAGCATCGGGCACCTTCCTGGATTGCGGGGTTACGGTGTTCACCCAAGGTTCTAAAGGTGTTCCCGTTTCGTGTCAATGCCCGCGCGCCTGTCCGTCAGATTGGCAAGTAGTCCACGATTTCGCCCGCGCGCCGCGGCCCGTCGCCCATCGGCCGGATCAGCAGCGCATCGGCCTGGGCCAGCAGGCCAAGCAGGGCGGAATCCTGATTGCTGAAGGGCGTGATCCGGGGCAGGCCATCGCCCGGGGTCAGGCGCGCGCGCATGTAATGCGTGCGTGGCCCGGTCGGGCCCTGATCGGCATCCAGCACCGCGCGCAGCGGGCGGGGGCGGTCGTCCAGCCCCTGCATCGCGCCCAGCAGCGGCAGCAGGAACAGATGCGCGCAGACCACGGCCGATACCGGATTGCCCGGCAGCCCCAGCATCGCCGCCCCGCCCATCCGTCCGGCCATCAAGGGCTTGCCGGGGCGCATCGCGATCTTCCAGAACGACCGTTCCAGCCCCAGATCGGCGGCGACCTTGCCCACCAGATCATGTTCCCCCACCGAGGCCCCGCCCGACGTCACGATCAGATCGGCACCCTGCGCCAGGCCAAAGGTAAAGCGCAGGCTGTCTTCGCTGTCGCGCGCGATCGGCAGCATCCGCACCTCGGCGCCGGCCCCTTCGGCCAGCGCCGCCAGCACAAAGGAATTCGAACACAGGATCTGATCGGGGCCGGGGGTCTCGCCGGGCATCACCAGTTCATCCCCCGTGGCCATGATCGCCACGACCGGGCGGCGCGCCACGCGCACCTCGGCCACATTCATCGCCGCCAGCAGCGCCAGATCGCGCGGGCCCAGCCGGCGGGGGGCGGACAGGGCCTGGCCCTTGCGGAAATCCTGGCCCAGGGGGCGGATGTTGTCGTGATCCGACAGATGGCCGGGCAGGGTGATCGTGTCGCCCGCCCGCGTGACATCTTCCTGCAGCACGACCACGCCCGCGCCCGGCGGCACCGGGGCGCCGGTAAAGATGCGCACCGCCTGCCCGGGGGGCAGCGGCCCGGTGTGGGCGCGGCCCGCGGCGGCCTCGCCGTGCACCGCCAGCACCGCGCCGGGGCGGTGATCCTCGGGCCGGATCGCATAACCATCCATCGCCGAGGCCGCGAAGGGCGGCTGATCCAGCCCCGCCACCGCAGGCGCCGCCAACACCCGCCCAAGGGCCGCGCGCAGCGGCACGGTTTCGGTTGCGGGCGGGCCCGCCAGTGCCAGAACCCGATCCAGGGCCTCTTCTGCCGTTATCATCACTTCGCCTCGTAACGTCCTGATTTGCCGCCTTCTTTCAGGGTTACGCGAAGGCCCTCGATATACATGGATTTCTCGACGGCCTTCAGCATGTCATAGACCGTCAGCGCGGCGACACTGACTGCGGTCAGCGCCTCCATTTCCACGCCGGTCTGGCCGGTGGTCTTGACCGTGGCGGTGATCCGCACGCCCGGCAACGCCGTATCGGGCAGCAGATCAAGGCTGACCCTGGTGATCGGCAGCGGGTGGCACAGCGGGATCAGGTCGGCGGTGCGCTTGGCGGCCATGATGCCCGCAACCCGCGCGATGCCCAGAACATCGCCCTTCTTCGCGCTGCCCGCCAGCACATGGGCCAGCGTTTCGGGCAGCATCACCACCGCGCCTTCGGCGGTGGCGGTGCGTTCGGTCACCGCCTTGGCCGAGACATCGACCATATGCGCCTGACCCTGGTCATCGAAATGTGTCAGGCTCATGCGACCTCCAGCAACTGGCGCGTGGCGGCGGCGACATCGGCCTGCCGCATCAGGCTTTCCCCGATCAGGAAACGCCGCGCGCCGACCTGCGCCATCGCGGCCAGATCGGCGGGGGTGAAAAGCCCGCTTTCACAGACCAGCTCGCGGCCCGCCGGGATATGCGGCGCAAGGTCGCGCGTCACATCAAGCGTGACATCGAAGGTCTTGAGATTGCGGTTATTCACCCCGATCAGCGGCGATTTCAGCGCCAGCGCCCGATCCAGTTCCGCGCGGTCATGCACCTCGATCAGCACATCCATGCCCCAATGGATCGCGGCCTCTTCCAGATCGCGCGCCAGCGCATCCTCGACCGAAGCCATGATGATCAGGATGCAATCGGCCCCCCAGGCGCGGGCCTCGGCCACCTGGTAGGTGTCATAAAGGAAATCCTTGCGCAGCGCGGGCAGGGTGCAGGCCGCGCGCGCCGCGGTCAGGAATTCGGGCGCGCCCTGAAAGCTGGGCGCATCGGTCAGCACCGACAGACAGGCCGCACCGCCCGCTTCATAGGCGCGGGCCAGGGCGGGCGGATCGAAGTCGGGGCGGATCAGCCCCTTGGAGGGGCTTGCCTTCTTGATTTCCGCGATCAGCCCATAGCCGGTGGCCGCGACCTTGCGGGTCAGCGCATCGGCAAAGCCGCGCACCGGGCCCGCGGCGCGTGCCGCGGCCTCGACCTCGGCCAGCGGGCGGGCGGCCTTGGCGATGGCGATTTCGTCCAGCTTGTAGGCCTTGATCCTGTCCAGAATGTTCATGCCGTCACCGCCTTCAACGCATCAAGTTTCGCCTGTGCCGCGCCGCTGTCGATGCTTTCGGATGCCAGCGCCACGCCCTCTTTCAGATCGGCGGCGCGCCCGGCCACCACCAGCGCGGCCGCCGCGTTCAGCAGCACCGCATCGCGATAGGCGCCCCGCGCGCCGACCAGCAGGCCCGCGAAGGCACGGGCATTTTCCGCCGGCTCGCCGCCGATGATCGCCTCGAACGGATGGACGGGCAGGCCCGCATCCTCGGGGTGGATTTCAAATTCGCGCACCGTGCCGTCTTGCAGCGCGGCCACCCAGCTGATCCCGGCGATCGACAGTTCATCCGTGCCGTCGCCGCCATGCACCAGCCAGGCCATCTCGGACCCGAGCGCCTGCAGCACCTCGGCCATGGGGCGGATCCAGCGGCGCGAAAAGGCGCCGGTCAGCTGCCGTTTCACCCCGGCAGGATTGGTCAGCGGCCCCAGCAGGTTGAAGATCGTGCGCGTGCCCAGTTCCACCCGCGTCGGCCCGATATGCTTCATCGCCGGGTGATGCATCGGCGCCATCATGAAGGCGATACCCGCCTGGTCCAGCGCGCGTTCGGCTGCCTCGGGGCCCTTCATCACATCCAGCCCCAGCGCCGACAGCGCATCCGCCGCCCCCGATTTCGACGACAGGTTGCGGTTGCCGTGCTTGGCCACCGGCACGCCCGCGCCCGCCACCACAAAGGCCGCTGCGGTGGAAATGTTCAGCGTGCCCTTGCCATCGCCCCCGGTGCCGACGATGTCGATGGCACCTTCGGGCGCGCGCACGCGGTGCATCTTGGCGCGCATCACGCTGGCGGCGGCGGTGATTTCCTCGACGGTTTCGCCCCGCGTGCGCAGCGCCATCAGAAGCCCCCCCATCTGGGATGGGGTCGCGGCGCCTTCGAACAGCACCTCAAAGGCGGCCTCGGCCTCGTCCCGGGTCAGCGGGCGGTCGGCGGCGGTGCCGATCAGGGGGCGGATATCGCCGATCATGCGGGTTCCTTCAGGCTGACGCCTGCCTCTTGCAGAAAGTTGCGGATCAGCTGGTGCCCGTGTTCCGAGGCGATCGATTCGGGATGGAACTGCACCCCCTCGATCAGCTTGTCGCGGTGACGCAGGCCCATGATCGTGCCATCGTCCAGCCAGGCGGTGATTTCCAGGCAATCGGGCAGGCTGTCGCGGTCCACCACCAGCGAATGATAGCGCGTCGCCAGGAAAGGCGAGGGCAGGCCGCGGAACACGCCTTTTCCGGCGTGGTGGATCGTTCCCATCTTGCCATGCACGATTTCGCCGGCGCGCACGACGCGCCCGCCAAAGGCCTGGCCGATGGTCTGATGGCCCAGGCACACGCCCAGAAGCGGCATCCCCGCCTCGGCCGCGGCCAGCGTCAAGGGCAGGCAGATCCCCGCCTGCGCCGGATCGCAGGGCCCGGGCGACAGCACGATCGCCTCGGCGCCCATGCCCATCGCCTCTTGCACGTTCAGCGCGTCGTTGCGCCGCACGACCACCTCGGCACCCAGTTCGCCGAAATAGTGCACAAGGTTGTAGGTAAAGCTGTCATAGTTGTCGATCAGCAGGAGCATGATGCCGCTTTTCCCCTTCGCCGCCCGGATTCAGGGGGTGAACCGGGGATTTCGTCGCGCTATAGATGCCCAGAGCGGCGCGGCGGGGTCAAGGGCCAGCAGGTCTTTCCTGCGATCTGACGCGCGCTGACGGGGCTTTTTCGACCGGACACGGCGGCGCGCGTGCCGGTGCTAACTTGGGTAGGGCGGCATGGTACGGGGCGTTCTTTCAGGGCTTGGGTTTGGGGCGGTCGTTTCCGTGCTGGGGCTGGGCGGGGTGTCGCTGATGCTGCCGCCGCCGGAATTTCCTGCGCCGCAGGCCGCGCTGTCCGATGGCCCGGCCCGGCCCGCGCCGCCGCAACTGCCCATGCCCGGCCCGCTTGCGCCCGAACCTGCCGTGGCCGAGGCCGCGGCACCGCGGATCGCCGCGCCCGACGTTCCGGCGCCCCAGGGGCCCGCGCCGGAAATCGCGGCGTCCGAAGTCGCGGCGAACCCGGCGATGGCAGTGCCCGAAGACGCGCCGGTCGTATCGGGCCCTGCCGCGGCGATCACCGTGCCCGCCGGGTCGGAATTCGCCCGTGGCCCTGCCGATGCGCCGCCCGCTGCCCCCGCGCCTGTGGCCGCGCCCGCCCGTGGCCTGGCCGCAGGCCCCGATGCGCCGCGCGCCGATGATCCGGCCGCCGCCCCGCCCGCCCTGGCCGAGACCGCCCCCGCCGCGCGCCCTGCGCCTGCGCCCGCCGCGCCCGGCCTGGCGCCCGCGCCCGAAAGCGCCGAACTGGCGCTGGACCGTCCGCCGGGGGCCGAGACGCCGATCCCCGTGCCCCCGCCCGGCGAGGCCGTGGCGCCGCTGCTGATGCCCGTGCCCGGGGATGAGGATACCGGCGATGGCGGCCCGGATGCGGCCGCGGCGATGGATGGTGAACCGATGCTGAGCACCGTGGCCGGTGCCGGGCGTGCGGCGCGCCTGGTGCGCCCCGACGGGCAGGACATCGCGCGGCCCTTGGCCAGCGATGCGGGCGTCATCGACCCCGGCCCCAGCCCCGAGGACCCCAGCCCCGGGGACTCCGGCCCCGAGGACCCCGGCCCCGGGGCGTCGCCGCCGTTACCGCGGGTGATCGCGCCGGGCGGCACGGGCTTTGCCAATGCGCCGGGGGTGCGTGTGGGGCGGCTGCCCGCAATCACCCCGTCCGCGCCCGCGGCCTCACCGGACGACGGGACCATGCCGGACGGGACCGCCCCCGAACCGGGTCCCGAACCGGGCCCCGAATCTGGCCCCGACGGCCCCCTGTTGTCTGATCCCGAAGCCGCCGCCGATCTGCCGCCGCTGCGCGCCCATGCCGGGCCCGCGCCGATGGCGGGCGAGGGGCCGGTCTATTCCGTCGTGCTGATCGACCCCGGCCCCGAGGCGGGCGGGCTGGATCGCGACACGCTCAAGACCATCGCCTTTCCGCTGACGATCGCCATTGACCCCACGCGCCCCGATGCGGCCCAGGCCGCCGCCGATTTCCGCGCCGCGGGCCTTGAGGTGGCAATCCTGGCCGCAGGCCTGCCGCCGGGCGCGACCGCGACCGATATCGAAACCGCGGTGGGGGCCTGGCGCGCCGCGATCCCGCAGGCCGTTGCGGTGGTGGAACCGGCCCAGCCGCAGCTGCAGAACAATCGCAACCTGTCCCAGCAGCTGGTGCGCATCCTGTCCCGTGAGGGGCTGGGCCTTGTCACCCAGGCGCAGGGGCTGAACGCGGCCGCGCAGATCGCGCGCAGCCAGAACCTGCCGCAGGCCAACATCTGGCGCGTGCTGGATAGCAACCGCGACACCGCCCCGGCGATCGAGCGGATGCTGGAACGCGGCAAGTTCGAGGCGCAGCGCAGCGGCACGGTGACGGTCATGCTCAGCGGTTGGCCGCAATCGGTGGCGGGGCTGCTGGCCTGGTATTCCAAAGAGGGCCGTTCGGTGCGCATGGCGCCGGTTTCCGCCGTGGCGCTTGGCGCAGAGGCGGCCGATCCGGCGGGGGCCGATAACGCAGCGGGCCAGTAATCAAACGGGCCAGTAATCAAACGGACCGGTAATCAAACGGGCGGGTAACGCAAGGCGCAGGGACAAAACGGCCACGGGCGGGCTGATCGCCTGGCCCCGTCGCGGTGCCGCAGGTCAGTTGCCGCGCCGGACGAACATGCCCGCATCCTCGGCTGCCTTGCGCAGGGCTTTGGATTTGTTCACGCTTTCCTGAAATTCAGCCTCTGGATCGCTGTCAAAGACCACGCCGCCGCCGGCCTGGATGAACAGCTTGTTTTCCTTGACCAGGGCTGTGCGCAGCGCGATGCACATGTCCATTTCCCCATTGGCAGCGAAATAGCCAACGCCGCCGCCATAGATGCCGCGCTTTTCGGGTTCCAGCTCGTCGATGATTTCCATCGCGCGAACCTTGGGCGCGCCCGACACGGTGCCCGCCGGCAGCCCCGCCAGCAGCGCCGACAAGGCATCCTGCCCCTCGGCCAGTTCGCCCACCACGTTCGAGACGATATGCATGACGTGGGAATAGCGTTCGATGATGAATTTTTCGGTCGGGCGCACGGTGCCGATCCTTGCGACCCGGCCCACATCGTTGCGGCCCAGATCCAGCAGCATCAGATGTTCGGCCAGTTCCTTCTTGTCGGCCAGCAGATCGGCTTCCAGCGCGCGGTCCTCTTCGGGGGTCTGGCCACGCGGGCGGGTGCCGGCGATGGGGCGGATCGTCACCTCGCCCTCGCGCAGGCGCACCAGGATTTCCGGGCTGGCGCCGACGATCTGGAAGCCGCCAAAATTCAGGAAGAACATGAAGGGCGACGGGTTCGTGCGCCGCAGGCTGCGATAAAGCGCGAAGGGCGGCAGCGGGAAATCCGCCGTCCAGCGCTGCGCGGGCACGACCTGAAAGATGTCGCCTGCGCGGATGTAATCCTTGGCCTTTTCCACCGCCGCGCGATAGCCATCGGGGGTGAAATTCGACACCAGCGGGCCGACCTGCGCCACCTCGCCCAGATCGCGGGGCTGGCTGGGCTGGCGGTCCAGATCGCGCAGCGCATCCATCACCCGTTCGGCGGCCTGCGCATAGGCGGCGCGCGCGGTCATGCCCGATGCGGCCCAGGCCGGGGCGCAGAGCGTCACATCGCCCTTGACCCCGTCCAGCACCGCCACGACCGAGGGCCGCAGCAGCACCGCATCCGGCACGCCGATCGGGTCGGGGTTGACATGGGGCAGCCGTTCCACCAGCCGGATCATGTCATAGCCCAGATAGCCAAACAGCCCCGCCGCCGCCGCCGGAAGCCCGTCGGGCATCTCGATCCGGCTTTCCGCAATCAGGTCGCGCAGGCTGTCCAGCGGATGGCCGGGCAGATCTTCGAACCGGTCTTCAAACCGGGCCTGCCGGTTGATGCGCGCCTGGCTGCCGCGGCATTGCCAGATCACATCGGGCTTCATGCCGATGATCGAATAGCGGCCGCGCACCTCGCCACCCGTCACGCTTTCCAGCATGAAGGAATTGGGCGCGGCATCGGCCAGTTTCAGCATCAGCGAAACCGGCGTGTCCAGATCGGCGGCCAGCCGGGCATAGACCAGCTGATTGCGGCCCTGGGCCCAAGCGGCCTCGAATTCCTCGAAGGAAGGGGAAAGCGCGACCACCGGGGCCTCCTGTCACTGCATCTGGGCATGCACGGCGTTGATCGCCGTGCTGTCAAGTGTCAAGCCTGCCTCGGCCTGGGCGGCGCGGGCGAAAAGGTCGACCAGATCGCCGGCCAGCGATTGCGCGATCGACCGGTCCATCACCGCGCGCACGGCCTGCACGTCATTGTCGGCCGGATCGCCGGGCTGGATCGCATCCAGCTGCACCAGGATCACCCGGCCCTCGGCCTCGGCAATATCGGCGGCGCCTTCGGCCAATGTGAAGGCGGTCTGCGCCAGTGCCGCAGGCATGCCCTCGACAAAGCCGCCGCGGGGCAGGGTGCCCAGCGTTGTGACCAGAAGCCCGCTGGACCCCAGCGTCGCACCCGCGCTGACGGCGGCCAGCACCTCTTGGGCGTGGGCGCGCTTGCGGGTCAGCAGATCCTCGGCCCGCCAGGCCGCCTCGACCTGATCGCGGATTTCGTCAAAGGGGATCAGCGCGGGCGGGTCGATCCCATCCAGACGCAGCGCAAAGACGCCGCCATCTTCCAGATCGGCCAGTTCGGGGAAATCGCTCTGGGTGACCTGACCCGCCGCCTCGCGGAAGGCGCTGTAGCCTGCGATCCCGTCTTCAGTCGTGTCATTGAAGGCGATGGTGCCCAATTCCATCCGCGTCTCGGCGGCGACATCTTCCAGCGTGGCGCCGCCGGCCAG
Organism: Pontitalea aquivivens; assembly: GCF_046507575.1. Taxonomy (NCBI): domain Bacteria; kingdom Pseudomonadati; phylum Pseudomonadota; class Alphaproteobacteria; order Rhodobacterales; family Paracoccaceae; genus Pontitalea; species Pontitalea aquivivens. The sequence goes on from NZ_JBKFEY010000008.1 coordinate 114,319, forward strand.
AAGATCTTCCAGATCGGCGGACTGGTCCAGGATCATGCGCCGCGCGCGATCCAGCGCCGCTTCGGCGGCCAGTTCATCGCGCACCTCGTCAAAGGTGATTTCCTGCGGCGCAAGGATAGCGTTCATCGAAAACAGCGCAGGCCCCAGGTCGGTGTCCACCGGACCCACCACACCGGGCGCGTCCAGCGCAAAGACGGCCTGACCCGCCGCGCCCAGATCGGCGGCGGCGACCTCGCCCAGGTCGGCATCGGCCAGCGTCAGCCCCCGTTCTGCGGCCAGATCGGCAAAGCTTGCCGTGCCCGCATCCAGCCGCGCGCGGGCATCGGCGGCCTCTTCGGTGCTGGGATAGACCAGCCGTTCCACCAGACGCCGTTCGGGCTGAACGAATTCCGCGATCCGGTCCTGATAGATCCGGCGCAGCGCATCCTCATCCACCGGCACCTCGGCCAGCATCATGTCGGGGGTCAGCCAGACATAGCTGATCCGGCGCGTCTCGGGGCGGGTGAAGCGATCGGGGTTTTCGTCGTGAAAGGCGCGCAAGGCCGCCTCATCGGGGGCGGCCGCGGTGTCGGCCAGATCGGCCTCGGTCACCTCGGCATAGGAAATCGCGCGGGTTTCGGTGATGTAGGCGGTATAAAGATCGGCCTGAACGCCCGGCGCGGCCAGCCCCCCGGCGACCGCCCCCTGCACCAGCGTTAGCGCCATTTCGGCGCGCAGCTTGTCTTCGTATTCCCCCTCATTCAGGCCCAGCTGGCGCAGCGCCAGGCGATAGGCCTCGCGGTCGAAATTGCCATCCAGCCCCTGAAAGGCGCGCGCACCGGTGATTTCGCGCTGCAACTGTGCATCGCCCACCGAAATGCCGAAAATGCGGGCCTGTTCCTCAAGCGCGGCGCGGCCCAGCAACTGGACCTGTACCCGCTTGTCCAGCTGCGCGGCCAGCGCCTCGGGCGTGGTCAGCCGCCGGCCCAGCTGCGCCGAGGCCGCGTCGATCTCGCCCTGCAGGGCGCGGGCGTAGTCGTTGATGTCGATCCCGGTTCCACCCACCGCGCCGATCGCGCGGACCGATCCGGAAAAGCTGGTCATCCCGAAACCGCCAAGCCCCAGGATCAGAAGCGCCATGAGGATCCATACCACGGTGTTCTTGCCATGGCTGCGCAGTGTGCTCGACATCCTCGCCCTCCCGGATTTTCTGCCGTTTGAGGGTGTTTAGGGCTTTGGTCCGGCCCCCGCAAGGCTCAGAACGCCAGCGCGCCCAGACGCGCCATCAATAGCGCGATGCCCGCGGTGTCGACATTGGCAAAGGCGATGCGCAACTGACGGGCCCCGGCCGGATCGGCCGCGGGCATGAACATCGTGCCCGGCAACAGCAAGATGCCTGCCTCGTGTACCAGACGGCGGGCCAGATCGGGGGCGGGCAGGGCGAAGGGGTGTTCGACATAGGCGAAATAGGCGCCGCAGCCCAGTGTCTTCCAGCCGGCCAGGCCCGCCAGCCCCGCCGCCATCGCCGCACGCCGCGCCAGGATTTCGGCGCGCTCATCCGCCAGCCAGCCCGACAGGTTGCGCATCCCCCACAGCGCGCCGATCTGGCCCAGCTGGTTGGGACAGATCGCCACCGTGTCCTGGAATTTCTCGACCTGGGCCAGCCGCGCGGGGCTGGCGACGATGGCCCCCACGCGATGGCCCGTCAGCCGATAGGCCTTGGAAAAGGAATAGAGCTGGATCAGACAATCGTCCCAGCCCGGATCGGCGAACAGATCATGCGCAGGTCCGGGGCCGGACAGGAAATCGCGATAGGTCTCATCCAGCACCAGCGCGATGGAATGGCGCCGCGCCAGATCCAGAAAGGCGCGGATCAGCGCGGGGGGATATTCAACCCCGCCGGGGTTGTTCGGGCTGACCAGAACGATGGCACGGGTGGCAGGCCCGATCAGGGCCGCGGCCGCCTCCGGGTCTGGCAAAAGATCAGGCCCGGTGTGCAACGGCACCGCGGCCACGCCCTGCATGTCCAGCCACATCTTGTGGTTGAAATACCATGGTACCGGCAGGATCACTGCATCGCCCGGCCCGGCCAGTGTGGCCATGACCGCACAAAAAGCCTGATTGCAGCCCTGTGTGATCGCCACCTGATCGGGCCGCACCTGCCCGCCATAGCCTGCCGACCATTGCGCGGCGACTTCGGCGCGCAGTTCGGGCAGGCCAAGGACCGGGCCATAAAGATGCGCGGCCGGGTTTTCCATCGCGGCATCGGCAATGGCGCGGCGCAGCGCCTCGGGCGGGGGCGCGACCGGCGCCGCCTGGCTGACGTTGATCAGCGGGCGCCCGGGCGGAAAGTCCACACCCTCCAGCCAGCGCCGCGCCTCCATCACCGGGGGGGCGGATGTGCGGGCCAGGGCGGGGTTCAGGGGCGAAAGCGGCATCTGGGTCCTTTGGCTCGGGGCGGGCGCGCGCACCAGGGGCGCGATGCGTGGCGCCCCTGACAGGCTGTGGAACGCTCCGCGGGAGGTATTTGGGGCAAAGTGAAAGCTGTTTCATCTTGCCCCAAATACCTCCGCCGGAGGCATCCGCCGCGCGACCGCATCGACCGGCCGGGCAGGGGCGGCGTGCAGGGCGGGCGGCGATCAGTCGGTGCCGCGATATGGCTGGACATATTGCAATGCCATGTCCCAGGGGAAGAAGATCCAGGTGTCCTGGCTGACCTCGGTCACATAGGTGTCGACCAGCGGCTTGCCCTTGGGTTTGGCGTAGACGGTGGCGAAATGGGCCTTGGGGAACAGCTGGCGCACCAGTTCCAGCGTCTTTCCGGTATCGACCAGATCGTCGACGATCAGGATGCCCTCGCCATCGCCCATCAGATCGGCCTGGGGTGATTTCGTCACCTGCGCCGCGCGCTGTTCCTGGTGGCTGTAGGACTTGACCGAGATCGTGTCGACCACGCGGATGTCCAGTTCGCGGCTGACGATCATCGCGGGCACCAGGCCGCCGCGGGTGATGCCCACCACCGCGCGCCAGTTGCCGGCATCGGGGCCCTTGCCATCCAGCCGCCAGGCCAGTGCACGCGCATCGCGGTGCAGCTGGTCCCAGCTGACGTGGAAACCTTTTTCATGGGGAAGCCGGTCGGTCATGCATCAACTCCTTGCTGGGGCGCGGGGCCCGTCTGTCGCGCCAGATTATCGCGCACCCGGCGTGATCCGCCAGCCCCCGCATCAGCCCCCGCATCAGCCCTGAAAGATCAGCACAAGCCCCAGCGCGAACAGTGCCACCGCGGCGGCCCGGTCGATCCAGAAGCGGGCCGCGAAATACCGGCTGCGCATCGCGGCGGTGGACATCACCAGCACCACGACGACATACCAGAACAGTTCCGTCGACAGGCAGGCGGCATAGATGCCGATCTGGCGCGCGACGCTGAGCGGGTCCGGAAAGACCGACAGGATCAGCGCGGAATAGAACAGCGCGGGTTTCGGGTTGGACAGGTTCAGCACGATCCCGCCCCAGAAGCTGCGGCCAAAGCGGCCGTCGGCGGCCTCGGGCAGGGGCAGGGTGGCGGCGCGCCACAGGCCCCGGGACATCCAGATCAGATAGGCCCCGCCCAGCACCTTCAGGCCGGAAAACAGCATGGGGTGCAGGCGGAACACCACCGCCAGCCCCAAAAGCGCAAACAGGCACCACAGCGAGGCGCCCGTGGCCAGCCCGATGCCATAGGGCAGGGCGCGGTCGCGCCCGTGGGCAAAGGCGGTCTGGGTGGCGGCAATGATCGCGGGCCCCGGCGACAGGATCGCCAGGGACAGCGTTGCGATCATCACCAGATAGGGCGGCAGGTCCAAGCGTTACGCCTTGCCGTTGTCGCGGCCGGTGACCACGTCGATATCGGGCGCATCCACCGCCTTCATGCCGACGACGTGATAGCCCGCGTCCACATGCAGGTTTTCGCCCGTGGTGCCCGACCCCAGATCCGACAGCAGATACAGCGCGGCCTTGCCGACCTCTTCCTGGGTCACGTTGCGGCGCAGCGGGCTGTTCAGTTCGTTCCACTTCATGATGTAGCGGAAATCGCCGATGCCGCTTGCCGCCAGCGTCTTGATCGGGCCGGCGCTGATCGCGTTGACGCGGATGCCGTCCTTGCCCAGATCCTCGGCCAGATATTTCACCGATGCCTCCAGCGCGGCCTTGGCCACGCCCATCACGTTGTAATGCGGCATCACCTTTTCGGCGCCGTAGTAGGTCAACGTCAGCAGGCTGCCGCCCGGGCCCATCATCGCGGCCGCGCGCTGGCAGATCGCGGTGAAGGAATAGGCCGAAATGTCCAAGGCCATCGCAAATCCCGCGCGCGAGGTGTCGACATAGCGGCCGCGCAATTCGTTCTTGTCGGCAAAGCCGATGGCATGGACCACGAAATCGATCTGGCCCCATTCCGCCTTGAGCCCGTCGAACAGCGCCTCGATGCTGGCGTCGTTTGCCACATCGCATTCGAACAGCAGCGGTGCGCCCAGCGACGCGGCCAGCGGCTCGACCCGTTTTTTCAGCGCGTCGCCAAGATAGGAAAAGGCCAGTTCCGCGCCCGCATCGGCGCAGGCCTTGGCAATGCCCCAGGCGATCGACTTGTCATTGGCAAGTCCCATGATCAGCCCGCGCTTGCCCGCCAACAGATTGCTAGACATTCAGATCCCTCGCGCTTCCCTTTGGTAAGTGCGACAGCATTAGGCGAAAGCGCAAGCCGCATCAAGCCGCGGAAGAGATGCGCGCGGTGGCTTGCGGCGCCGCCCCGGCGCGGGCATGATCTTGCCTGGTGTCGGGTATCCGGTATTCGGGTCCCGGGCACCGTTAACGGGCAGGGAAATGAAATGAGCGACAGAAGCGGCATTTTCGCGGGCGACGATCCCTTTGCCATCGCCGCCAGCTGGCTGGCCGAGGCCGGGCGCGAAGAGATCAACGATCCCAATGCCATCGCGCTGGCTACGGTGGATCAGGACGGGCTGCCCAATGTGCGCATGGTGCTGCTGAAGGATATCGAGCCGCTGGATGCGCCTTCGGGCGGGGCCTTCGTGTTCTACACCAATTACGGTTCGGCCAAGGGGCGCGAGATCGAGGCCGCGGGCAAGGCCGCCTTCGTGATGCACTGGAAAAGCCTGCGCCGTCAGATCCGTGTGCGCGGCCTGACCAGCCGCGAAGCGGGGCCGCAGGCGGATGACTATTTCGCCTCGCGCAGTCTGAAAAGCCGGCTGGGGGCCTGGGCCTCGCGGCAGAGCGAGCCCTTGTCCTCGCGCGTGGCGCTGATGGCCGAGGTGGCCCGCGTCACCGCCCAGCAGGGCACCGCGTCCACGCGCCCGCCCCATTGGGGCGGCATTCGCATCACGCCCCTGGAAATCGAGTTCTGGGCCGATGGCGCCTTTCGCCTGCACGACCGCTTTCGCTGGCGTCGCGCGGCGCCCGGCGCGGAATGGGAAATTTTCCGCCTGAATCCGTAGGTTCCGTAGGGTTTACGGGCCTCGGTATGGAATTCCATACTTTTGGACTTGAAACTATCCTTCTCATTGTGAGAGTTGAAGGGCCCGGACCAGAGGGTGGCAGGAAAGTGTGGGTATGACGGACGATCAGACGGATTTGCGGCGGGTAGAAGGGCGCGTGAAGTGGTTTGACCCTGCGAAGGGTTTCGGCTTCATTCTGGATGCCGAGGGCGGGCCCGACATCTTGCTGCATGCCAATGTGTTGCGCAATTTCGGGCAGGGATCGGTCGCCGACAATGCCGGCATCACGGTCACGGTGCAAAAGACCCCGCGCGGCGCCCAGGCGGTCGAGGTGCTGGACATCCAGCCACCCGAATCCGACCGCATGGCCCAGATCGAGGATCTGGGCGACACCGACCCCGAGATGATCGCGGCCCTGCCGCTGGAATCGGCGCGGGTGAAATGGTTCGACAAGGCCAAGGGATTCGGCTTTGCCAATGTCTTTGGCCGCCCCGAGGATGTGTTTATCCATATCGAGGTGCTGCGCCGGTCGGGCTTTGCCGACCTGGGCCCGGGCGAGGCGGTTTGCCTGCGCGTGATCGAGGGCAAGCGCGGGCGCATGGCGGCGCAGGTGCTGTCATGGGAAGCCGCGCTGCGCGCGGGGCGCTGACGGCCATGGGCCTGCGGCGGTTCGGCATCGTCCTGGGCCTGTTGGCGGGGCTTGCGGGCCCGGCTTCGGCTGCGCCAGCGGCGTGTCGCGACGATCTGGTGCTGATCCGCCATGACCGGGGCGAGGCGCGCTTTGCCGTTGAAATCGCCGATGATGCGGCCGAACGCGCGCAAGGATTGATGGGTCGGGAACGGATGCCTGCGGGGGCGGGGATGCTGTTCATCTATGACCGCCCCGAGCCTGTGGCCTTCTGGATGAAGAACACGCCCCTGCCGCTGGATCTTTTGTTCATCGATGAAACGGGGCGGGTCGTGCATTTGCATGAAAACGCCGTGCCGTTCGACGAAACCCCGCTGCCGTCGGGGACGCCGGTGCTGATGGTGCTGGAAATCAACGGCGGGCTGGCGCGCCGGATCGGCATCGCGCCGGGGGCGGTGATCGCCCATCCGCGCCTTGATCGCGCAATTGCGGCCTTTCCCTGCGACTGACCCCTTTTCCTTTGCGCCCCGGCCCGCTAGGAAGGGTGCGTCGGGGCGTAGCGCAGCCTGGTAGCGCGAC
>NZ_JBKFEY010000080.1:0-1334 GCF_046507575.1 Pontitalea aquivivens
TGTCAACGGCGGAGTAAAATTGGGCCACGGGGCGGCGCAAAATTGGGCCACTTTGGGTTTGCGCGAGACGCGGCTGATGGGCGGCGGCCAGTCAGCCGCGCTCTCCATATAGCTTGCGGGTGACTGGCCGCCTTGGACCGTCAGGTCCAAGTCTGATACTTTGGATCAGGTGTTGTCGCCGGTCTTGCGCGCGCGACTTTGCGCGAGGCGATAGCTTTCGCCGTTCATCTCGAGGATGTTGACGTGGTGGGTCAACCGGTCGAGGAGCGCGCCGGTCAGCCGCTCGGTGCCGAAGGTCTCGGTCCATTCATCGAAGGGCAGATTGCTGGTGATCAGCGTGGCACCGCGCTCGTAGCGCTGGGAGATCATCTCAAAAAGCAGCTCGGCGCCGGTCTTTGACAGGGGCACGAACCCGAGCTCGTCGATGATCAGCAGCTTGACGGCAGCCATCTGCTTCTGGACGCGCAGCAGCCGACGTTCGTCTCGCGCCTCCATCAGCTCGTTGACCAGCGCGGCGGCGGTGGTGAAGCTGACAGACATGCCCTTCTGGCAGGCCGCCAACCCGAGGCCCAAGGCAATGTGGGTCTTGCCGGTTCCGCTGGGGCCAAGGGCGATCACGTTCTCACGCCGTTCGATCCATTCGCAGCGCGCCAGTTCCAGCACCTGCATCTTGTTCAGCTTCGGGATCGCCTTGAAGTCGAAGCTGTCGAGGCTTTTGGTGGCCGGGAACTTCGCAGCCTTGATGCGGCGCTCGACCATCCGCCGCTCGCGGTCAATGAGTTCCAGTTCAACGAGGCGCGACAGGAATTGGACATGGTCCAACCCTTCGGCGGCGCATTGGCGCGCAACCTTCTCGTGTTCCCGCAGGAAGGTGGGCAGCTTCAGCGTCTTCAGATGGTGGGCAAGCAGGATCTTCGGAGCCTCGCTCATTCCGCCGCCTCCGACATCAAGGCCATGTAGCTGGCCGCACGCGTCGTCTCGACGTTCGCCCGCGGCAGGTAGGGGTAGACATCGAGATCAAGCCTTGGGGGGCGCTTCTCGACCTGGCAAAGCACGAGGTGCTTCACGGCGTCAAAGCCGACCGCGCCCAGCTTCAGGGCCTTCTTCACGGCGGCATGCAGGTCATCCATGCCAAAGGTCTCAAGCAGCCGCAGCACCTGCACATACTCGCGGCGCCCCATCTTGAGCATGCGCGCCTCCATCAGGCGGCGCAAAGTCTGGAACTCTTCGGGCAGGTCCCATTCCGCCAGAGGCGCAGCCTGGTCCAAGGCATTGATCTTGCGCTCGATCAGCGGGAGGTAGTGAACCGGGTCGAAGATCATGTCCTCGCGATC
>NZ_JBKFEY010000081.1:0-1278 GCF_046507575.1 Pontitalea aquivivens
GGGCACCTCGATTTTTCCTTGTTTTCCGCCGTTCAGGGCCGATTTGGCGGCCTGAAGCCTGCGGGAAGCGGCTTGCTGGAGTGTTCGGCAGCGTAGTCGGGACCCACTCCGCCCGGCTATGGCGGGCCTCTGCCTCCTCGGCCTGACGTCCGCGCCCCGGATTACGCCGGAGATGGGTTCAGGCGGCGCAGTTGCGCCAGCCTTCGCATGTTGTAAGCGAGGTTTTTCATCCCGATTTTCGCCTTCGCACGCACCAGGCCGATGGTGCGCACCAGCGTCCCGCCCATGTCGTTGGTCTGCGCGCCGAAGACATGTTCGACCCGGGCGCGCACGGCGGACTTCGTCCGGTTGCTGGCCTTGCCCTGTTCGCTCAGCGGTTTGCCGCGCTTGCCCTTGCGGTGGATGCGGCTCTTCAGGCCCCGGGCGCGCAGCTTGGCCTCCATCTCCTCGGACCGATAGGCCGGATCAGCCCAGACGTCCGCACTGGTGTTGCCCTGCATCAGCAGGTGGTCCACCGCTTGACTGTCATGCAGCGCCGCGTCGCTGACATGGTAACGGCGCACCAGCTTGTGCTGGCGGTCGACGTTCACGTGGTTCTTGTAGCCGTAGTAAGATTTCCCATGCTTCCTGGTCCAACGCGCATCAGTGTCCTTCTGCGACCGCATGGCGGGCTTGTCGGCCCAACCCTCCGGCACCTCGCCGTTCTTGATCGCCTTGTTCTCATCCCGCTTGTTGTGGTTGCGCGGCACCGGCACGATGGAGGCGTCCAGGATCTGCCCGCCGCGTGCGATGTAGCCCTGCCGCGCCAGATACCCGTCGAATTGCTTGAACAGCGCATCGACCACACCCGCCTGCGCCAGCCCCTCGCGATAGAGCCAGACGGTCTTGGCGTCGGGCACCCGGTCCTCGAGCCCGAGACCAAGAAACCGCATGAAGGACAGCCGGTCGCGCACCTGATACTCGATCTGGTCATCGGACAGATTGTAGAGCGCGCCCAGCACCAGCGTCTTGAACATCACCACCGCGTCCATCGGCTTGCGCCCGGCCCGCGACTTCCGCTCCGCTTCAGGCTTCCGCCAAACCCGCTCAAGCGTCGGACGAAACTCATCCCAAGGCACGATGGCGTCGATCTCGACCAACGGGTCCCGCTTGGCATCAAGGCTCGCGTAACGATCTGAAAGATCAAAGAACCCCATCTGCGCCATCGTCATCCTCCAGCAGCCGACTCCCCCCTCATCCTACGATGGCAGCGTCGTCACGGCAATTTTTCGAGGTGCC
>NZ_JBKFEY010000082.1:0-1246 GCF_046507575.1 Pontitalea aquivivens
CAGCATCAAGCGATGCGATCCGGACTGGTCAGCGCCGCCTGTTCCGCTTCATGGCGCTGCGCCGCGTCAGGCGGATCACTGCGGGCATTGACGATGGCCACGAACAGCGCGCGGGCGACGGCTGCGACCTCGTCGGCCCCGGTGCTGGAGAGGTCAACATCGTGAACGGCGATCGCCTCGCCCAGATCGGTCAGCGCGTAGAGTGTGGCGAATTCCGCCTCGGTTGGATCGCAGGTTTCCGTGGCGCGGTCGTCGGGGCTGACCGCCACGCTGCGGCAGAAGCGCAGATCAAAGCCGATGGCGCAGTCGCGGCGGGCAAGATCGTCGAGAGTTTCCCCCTTGGACAGGCAGTGCAGGGAGGGATCGGTCATGGGGCCGCTCCTTCAGGGGCGTGGGTTTCAGGATCGAGTTCCACCCAGGCTCCGTCCTGCCAGACATAAAGGTGACAGAACTGGCAGGTTGGGCGCGGCAGGATCACGGGCGCGCGCGGCGGGTCGAAGCAGTCGAGTGCATCGGCGTGGACCTGCCGGATTTCTTTGGCCGCAAGGATGTCCTCGGGCGTCCAGGACGCGAGCGCTGGAAGCATGTGGCTGGGGTAGCCGTCAAAATGCACGTATGTGTGTGCCCATTGCTCGGGCTCGATCTGGATGGCGATCTGTGCACGGGTGCTCATGTTTGCCCCCGTCAGATCAGCTGCAGGCTCGCCAGCACCGCGCTGGCGTCGGCAAGCTGGCGGGTCGGCAGTTCGATCTTGATGTGGGAGATTACATCGGAAGCCTCCGCCGCGATCCCGTCCTCGCGCAGCGCGGCTTCGATGGCCTCGGCGACGGCATCGGGGCGACTGCGGTCGAACGCCTCCGGCAAGGCCGCGTGATCGATGCGGATGGTGGTGATGGCGGTCATCTCTGAATCCTTTCCGGACTGTCCGGGTCTGCGGATGGCAGCCCGTGCGCAGGCACGTTCCCTCTCTTCGTGGCCCGTATCAACTCAATAACCATCTGAATCGGAATGATAATCGGAGAGACCGATGCAGGGCATGAGCGAGCGTCAGTATGCCGCCCATGTCGGGCTGTCGCGGGGCGCGATCCAGAAGGCGAAGGAGACGGGGCGGCTGGTGCTGCACGCCGATGGCAGCATCGACGCGGCTGCCTCCGATCGCCGTCGCGCGGAAACCACGGATCCCTCGAAGATCCGTCCGAACCTCGCCCCGCCAAAGCCGACACCCCCGGCGGCGGGGCTGAAGCCG
>NZ_JBKFEY010000083.1:0-1201 GCF_046507575.1 Pontitalea aquivivens
CGGAGGGGATGGGTCTGATATCCAACCTTCTCTATCCCCTAAGCTATTGTTTTAATTGATGCGCTTGATGGTTTAGATGGTCTTTTGGTTCAATCGCGACTGGCAGCGAAATGCGCCCGCAGCGTCGCGTTTGAGTTCATCGGCGGGGTAGCGAAGGCCCGACCACACCTCCGGCCGGGGCTTGATGACGGCCATATCCCGGCTTCGGCGCTTTTGGCCTTCCCTGAGAGGGGTGCCAAAATGTAAGCAAACCCCATCACGTTGACATAGCGGCATTTTTTTAAAGGCCGTGGTGGAGCCCGGCAAGATGAATTCGACCTTATCCCTCCTTATGGTCTTCCTGAACCAGTTCTTCATGCCGCGGCACAACGCGCAACTGAGACTGTTGAAGGCCCAGATCACGATCTTGCGGGCCCGCATCCCGACCCAGCGGATCATCCTGTCGCCTGCCGAAAAAGCCGAACTGCTGCGCATCGGGGAAGAATGCGGGCATGATGTCGACGGGCTGATGGAAGTGGCCAAGCCCGCGACCTACAAGCGCTGGCTCGCCCAGATGCGCGTTGGCCGTCCCTTCCAAGCGGTAGGACGACCACGCCTCACGCAAGAGCTGCGCGATGTTGTCATCCGCATCGGATCGGAAAACCTTCTTTGGGGCTACAAGCGGATCGCGGGCGAGCTGAAAAAGCTCGGGCTTTATGCCGGTGCCAATTCGGTCAAACGCATCCTGAACGACGCGGGCATCCACCCGAGCCCGGAAAAGCGCAAAAAGAAGCCGGCCCTGCCGTGGACCACATTCATCCGGGCACATATGGAAAGCATGGTCGCCTGCGACTTCTTCTCGAAGACCGTGTTTACGCTCAGTGGGCCAAGGACGGCTTATGTGCTGATGTTCATCCATCTCGGCAGCCGCCGGGTATTCTGCACCGCCCCGACCTATGCCCCTGACTCAGCATGGGTCACCCAGCAGGCCCGCAACACTTTGATGTGGTGCGCAGAACAAGGGATCACGCCGGATTTTCTGATCCGCGACGCCGACACCAAGTTCAGCGCCAGCTTTGATACCGTCTGGACTTCAGAGGCCGCTCGGGTCATCCAGATCCCACACAGGGCGCCTAACGCAAACGCCTTCGCGGAATCCTTCATCGGCACGATCAAGTGCGAATGCCTGAATTTCTTTGTCTGCTTCAGTCGATCCCAGCTT
>NZ_JBKFEY010000084.1:0-1198 GCF_046507575.1 Pontitalea aquivivens
GGTAATCCCCCCATTTCTAGCGGGGTGCATCCGTAGAATTCACGCGACCATCTTCAGTTTCTGGGCGGGTGTGATGCCGCCGATGCCCATGTTCGGGCGGTCGTTGTTGTAAGTCCAGAGCCATTGCGTGGCGTGGTCCTGTGCCTCCTCGATGCTTTCGATGATGTATTGGTCGAGCCATTCATGCCGGACGGTGCGGTTGTAGCGCTCGATGTAGGCGTTTTGTTGAGGTTGTCCGGGCTGGATGTGCTGGATCGTGATGCCCTTTTTCTCGGCCCAGATCAGCAGCTTGCCACTGATGTATTCGGGGCCGTTGTCTACCCTTATGGTGCCGGGCTTGCCGCGCCATTCGATGATCCGTTCAAGGCTCCGGATGACCCGTTCCGCTGGCAAGGAAAAGTCGACCTCGATGCCCAACCCTTCGCGGTTAAAATCATCCAGCACGTTCAGCAGCCGGAACTGTCGGCCATCGCCGAGGCGATCCGCCATGAAGTCCATGGACCAGGTCATGTTGGGCGCATCCGGCACGGCCAGGGCGTCGGGTTTGTCCCGCTTCAGCCGTTTGCGCGGCTTGATCCGCAGGTTCAACTCCAGCGCGCAATAGATCCGATAGACCCGCTTGTGGTTCCAAGGATGGCCTTTCACGTTGCGCAAATGCAGGAAACAGAGGCCAAAGCCCCAGGTCTTGCGGGCGTCCGTCAGACCGACCAGAAGGTCGGCGATCTCCTCGTTCTCGTCCTTCAGCTTCGGACTGTAGCGATAACAGGTCTCGCTGACGCCAAAAGCACGGCAGGCCAGCGCAATGCTGACCTGGTGACGCGCCACTGCTTTCTCGGCCATCTCGCGGCGTTGAGATGGCCGCGTCATTTTTTTCCCAAGGCCTCCTTCAGCAGATCGGCCTGCATGCTGAGGTCCGCATACATCCGCTTCAGGCGCCGGTTCTCCTCTTCAATGGCCTTCATCTGGCTGATCAGCGACGCGTCCATGCCGCCATACTTCGCCCGCCACTTGTAAAACGACGCATTGCTCATGCCATGCTCACGGCACAGCTCGGCAACCGGCATCCCGCCTTCGGCCTGCCGCAGGATCGCGAGGATCTGCGCCTCAGTGTATCTGCTTGTCTTCATTCAGAATCTCCTCGTTCATCTTGCCGAGAAAATTCTACTTATGCAGCCCCTTACTTTCGGGGGGGATTACC
>NZ_JBKFEY010000085.1:0-1197 GCF_046507575.1 Pontitalea aquivivens
GAAACGGCGGTGCAAAATTAGGCCACGGTAGCGGCGGGATCGTCTCGCTGCGGGCGGAGTAAAATCCTGCCACTTTTCCCTTCTTGCGGCAGCAGGGAGGGTGGGGAGATTTATACCGTGGAACTTTACAAGAAGGTTCGCTTGGCGTGTGCCGAGGGCATGAGCGCGCGGGCGGCGGCGAAGCATTTCAACATTTCGCGCGGGACGGTTGAGAAGATGTTGGCCTTCTCGGTGCCGCCTGGCTACCGGCGGGACAAGCCGATCAGGCGGCCGAAGCTGGACGGGTTCACCGAGTTCATTGACGCCTGGCTTGAAGCCGACAAGGCGGTGCATCGCAAGCAGCGTCATACGGCCAAGCGGATATGGGAACGGCTTCAGGCCGAGCATGGCTTCACCGGCGGCTATACGATCGTCAAGGATTACGTGCGTGAGCGTGAGCGGCGGACACGGGAGATGTTCGTGCCACTGGCCCATCCGCCGGGCCATGCTCAGGCCGATTTTGGCGAAGCGGTCGTCGTCATCGCCGGTGTCGAGCAGAAGGCGCATTTCTTTGTCATCGACCTGCCGCACAGCGATGCCTATTTCGTCCGGGCCTATCCGGCGGCGACGGCGGAGGCCTGGATAGACGGGCATGTCCGCGCCTTTGCCTTCTTCGGCGGGGTGCCGCAGTCGGTGCTCTACGATAACGACCGCTGCCTGGTCTCGAAGATCCAGCCAGATGGCACGCGCATCCGCGCCACGCTGTTCAGCGGCTTGCAGTCGCATTACCTGTTTCGGGATCGCTATGGTCGGCCCGGGAAGGGGAACGACAAGGGCGCTGTCGAGGGGATGGTCGGCTACGCCCGCCGCAACCACATGGTGCCGATCCCCCACTTTGCCAGTTGGGACGCCTTCAACGCCGACCTTGAAGGGCAGTGCTGCGCACGCCTCACGCGCATTCTTCGGGGTCACAAGGAGACGATCGGCGAGAGGCTGCAGCGCGATCTGGCGGCGATGCGCCCATTGCCTACTGCCCCGTTCGACGCCTGCGACCAAGCGAGCGGCAGGGTCAGCTCGCAGTCGCTCGTGCGCTATGACACCAACGATTACTCGGTCCCGGTCGCCTATGGCCATCAGGATGTCTGGATCCGCGGCTATGTCGATGAGGTCGTGATCGGCTGTCGCGGGGAGGTGATCGCCCGACACCCGCGCTGTTAC
>NZ_JBKFEY010000086.1:0-1184 GCF_046507575.1 Pontitalea aquivivens
GTTCGATGCCCATTGGCATGCCTTCCGCGTCTTCGAAGGCGTGCCCGGTCGCGGTATCTACGACAATATGAAGACCGCCGTCGACAAGGTCGGAATAGGCAAGAAGCGCGATGTGAATGCGCGGTTCACGGCGATGACCAGCCATTATGTCTTCGATCCCGAGTTCTGCAATCCGGCGGCGGGCTGGGAGAAGGGTCAGGTCGAGAAGAATGTGCGCGATGCGCGCCATCGGATGTGGCAGCTGATGCCGGCCTTTCCGGATCTGGATGCGCTTAATGCTTGGCTGGAAGAGCGCTGTAAGCTGCTGTGGGCTGAGACGGCGCATGGCACGTTGCCTGGAAGCATCGCCGATGTTTGGGAAGCCGAGAAGCCTGCGCTGATGCCACTCCCCACAATGTTCGATGGCTTTGTCGAGGAAAGAAAGCGCGTCTCGCCGACCTGCCTGATCAGCTTTGATCGCACCCGTTATTCTGTGCCCGCCAGCTTTGCGAACCGCCCCGTCAGCCTGCGCATTTACCCTGAGCGGCTAGTGGTCGTCGCAGAGGGGCACGTGATTTGCACGCATGAGCGCATCATCGACCGGTCGCACCGCCAACTGGGGCGCGTTGTCTATGACTGGCGCCATTATCTGGCGGTGGTGCAGCGCAAACCTGGGGCGCTGCGCAATGGCGCCCCCTTCGTGGAAATGCCCGAACCCTTCCGCATGTTACAGGCGAAGATGCTGCGCCAGCCTGGCGGGGACCGCGAAATGGTCGATATCCTGTCCTTGGTGCTGCACCATGATGAGCAAGCCGTGCTGTGCGCCGTGGAATTGGCACTGGAAGCGGGCGTGCCGACCAAGACCCATGTGCTGAACCTGCTCCATAGGCTGCTCGATGGCAAACCGACCGACCAGCCAGACGTGAACCCTCCAGCGGCATTGTCGCTCAGCAAGGAACCCGAGGCCAATGTCGCGCGCTATGATGGGCTGCGCACCCAGCAAGGAACCCGTCATGCGTCATGATCCCGCGGGCGCTGCGCTGATCATCATGCTGCGCAGCCTGAAGATGCCGGGCATGGCGCAGGCTGTGCAGGATCTGCATGAACAAGGCTCACCCGCATTTGAAGCTGCCATGCCGATCCTGTCGCAGCTGCTCAAGGCTGAAATGGCCGAGCGTGAGGTGCGCTCGATCGCGTATCACATG
>NZ_JBKFEY010000087.1:0-1183 GCF_046507575.1 Pontitalea aquivivens
CACACTACACGACACGGAGGTTTTCGGGGTGGCGGTGATCGGCGAAAGCGAGTCTTCTGATGGACTCGACCTCGCCAAAGGAACGGTCCATTGAATTCCCGTGCTCTCGCCGATCTGAAAGAAACGCTAACCGCGCATGTGCCGCTGGGCAAGTCGCGGCTTGAAACCTTGTGCCTGCTCTTGCTGGGCATGATCAGTGCCCGCACGGTGAACCTGACGCATATCGCGACGGAACGTCCGGGTCGCGCAAAGGTTGCATCGACCTATCGGCGACTGCAGCGCTTTTTCCAGCATGTTGTCCTGCCGGAAGACTGGGCTGTCGGTTTGGTTGTCGCCCTGATCGGTCGACCGCAGAAATGGTATCTCTGCCTCGACAGAACCAACTGGAAGATCGGCAAGGCCGATGTCAACATCCTCGTCCTTGCCGTTGTCACGGAGAAGTTTCGGGTTCCCCTGATGTGGAGCCTTCTCGCGCATTGCGGCAACAGCACCACGGCGCAGCGGATCGATCTGATGCGGCGCTACCTTGCGCGCTTCGAGGCCTCGACCGTGCGCATGCTGCTGGCCGATCGCGAATTCATCGGGCAGGAATGGTTCGCATTCCTCAAGGACCACGGCATCCCGTTTGCGGTCCGCCTGAAGGAGGAACAGATCATCCGGGTGGATGGGCGCGAGCTGTCGCTGCGCTCCTGGTTGTCGCGCTGCAAGGGCGAACGCGGCTTTACCGCCGTTTTGCCTGCCAAGGCTGGGCACCCCGACATCGAGCTCCACTTTGGCGCCCGGCGGATCAAGGGGGGCGAGCTGCTCGTCGTGGCGTCTTCTCTGCCTGCCAGTGGTGGTCGCATTCTGCGCTACTACCGCAAGAGGTGGTTCATCGAATGCCTGTTCGCGGACAGCAAGACGAAGGGCCTGAATATTGAGGATACCCGCCTCACGCTCGCGCATAAGTTGAGCCTCCTGGTTGCGATCACCGCAATCGCCATCGCGTTGGTGTGCCGTGCCGCGGTCAAACGCCTTGGCCAGAAATACCCAGCCCGGAAGAAGCATGGCTATTGCGAGAGATCCTGGTTCAGAACAGGTTTTGATGAACTCCGCCGCCGATTGCGATCAGGCCAGGACGAGCCCATCGTCGACCGGAAAATCGTCATTCCGAAGAGCCTGAGGTTGCGAGTCGTGTAGTGTG
>NZ_JBKFEY010000088.1:0-1093 GCF_046507575.1 Pontitalea aquivivens
GGGGCTGCGCGCCGCTGCCGTCAGGTCGGTTGCCGAAGTCGCCGACGATCCCGACACCGTGGCGCAAGGTTTCATCCAGTGGCGTGAACGAGACGGCGTGCGATGGCCGCTCATCGGGTCGCCAGTGAATCTTTCCGCGACGCCACCGGTCATCGGAGGACCGATTGGTCCGCTCGATGAGGCCCGGGAACACGCGCTATTGATCGCCAAGTCTCGCGGCTGAGGACTCCTCCACGGGAACTCGTGTGGGTCCGAATGAGCCAGACGGACGTTTGTGCAAAATGGATGCGGGGGTCGGAGGCTGAGGTGAGCCGATGAGCGGTCCGTGGCCGACACTCGTCAGACCGGGTCCAATGTTGCCCCTTTGTGGTGCGCGAAGGTGTGCGACTACACACAAAGGCCTTACATATGGACGCAACCAATCCGATCAAAAATATCTGCAGAAAACACTTGCAAGTGGGAGCCAATGGTATGTACCGCGCCCTCGCGGCGAGGTGGCATCTCGAGCGTCAACTGCAACGAAGGAGGATGTTATGCAGGTCGTTCGAATAGGTTTGATTCTGCGAAATGCGTCTTCGAGGTTCACGGCGTCGACAGCCACGGGAAAGTCGTCGTGCGAAAGACGTTGCGCCGTGATGCGGTGGCCCGTTTCTTTGCCAATTTGCCACCGTGTCTGGTCGGGATGGAAGCCTCGAACGGAGCGCACTATTGGGCAAGAGTGCTCAGCAACTTCGGTCACGAGGTGCGGCTGATCAGCCCTCAGTTTGTGACGCCATATGTGAAATCCAACAAAATGACCGGAATGATGCGGAAGCCATCTGCGAAGCGGTCGGCCGGCCTTCGATGCGTTTCGTGCCGCCGAAATCGACCGATCAGCTGGCGGTCCAAGCCGTTCATCGCATTCGCCGACGCCTGGTCGCTGACCGGGTCAGGCTCGTCGCGGCTGTCGCGCTGGCGAACAAGAATGCGCGGATCGTGGGCCATGCTCGGGCGGCACATGCTACGAACACGCACCTTCAGTGAAAGCAGCTTAAGGCGAAAAGCGGCAAACGAACATAAGAGAAGGAGGTCTCACCCCGGCAATTGCAGCAAA
>NZ_JBKFEY010000089.1:0-1085 GCF_046507575.1 Pontitalea aquivivens
GTCCAGTCTTCGCTGCGCCGCCACCTGGGCCTCGATCCGGACAGCTACCCTGCCAAACCGCGCGAACAGGGCGTCGCGGAAATGATGGTCGACGTCTATTCCAGTTTTGCAGAGCCGCTGACCCACGAGACACTGTACCGCTGGCATCGGATGCTCCTGTCCCATGACCGTCGGTTGGAAACCATCGGGGCCTACCGACAACACGCCGAGGCGATGCAAATCGTTTCCGGCCGCCTTGACCGGCCCACGATCCATTTCGAAGCGCCTCCCTCGGAGCGGGTCATGCCTGAGATGGAGCGATACGCGGATTGGTACAACAAGACCGGGCCGGGGGGAGCAGAGCCGCTTCCAGCGCTGACGCGCGCAGGGCTAAGCCACCTCTATTTCGAGAGCATCCATCCCTTCGAAGACGGCAACGGACGCTTGGGTCGCGCCCTCGCTGAAAAGTCGCTGGCGCAGAACATTGGCCAGCCGACCCTCATCTCGCTCGCCTTCACCATCGAGAAGGAGCGCAAGGCATACTACGACCAGCTCGAGCAGCATCAAAAAACGCTCGACGTGACCGATTGGCTCGTCTGGTTCGCGGAAGTTGTCTTGAAGGCGCAACAGGCAACACTCGACCGCGTCGGCTTCTTCATCAGCAAGGCACACTTCTACGATCGTCACAGAGACCAGTTGAACGAACGACAGGCCAAGGCCATCGCTCGAATGTTTCGGGAAGGCCCTGGCGGTTTCAAAGGCGGCCTCAGCGCCGACAACTACCTCAAGATCACCGGAACCTCACGCGCGACCGCGACCCGCGATCTGCAGGATCTGGTCGAGAAGGGCGTGCTCGCTCGAACCGGCAAGCGGCGGCACACGCGATACTGGTTGAAACTCGACTGGAGTGAATAAAAATTGCATGAAAACAACAATTTATCAAAAATCCGATAAGTCGTTTTATGTCAAAATATGTTGAATGCGCCTATACGCCGCGGCGCGGAGGCAAAGGACTTAACCTCGATGACGAGGGCTGACATTCCACGCAACCTTAGGCAAAGGCTCAATCCCGCTTTGTACGATTAGTTTTGGGATGGATCTAGTAC
>NZ_JBKFEY010000009.1:0-116145 GCF_046507575.1 Pontitalea aquivivens
TGTAATGTCCTGCGGAAGTTCGGGCGGCATGACGTTGAAGCCGTCTGCGGCGCCCGCGACGACCCAGTCCTTCAGCACCTGTGCAACTTCGCGCCCCGTGCCTACCAACAACAGATGCCCGCGTCCGGCGGCGAAACGCGCGATCAGCTGGCGCAGCGTCAGGCGGCTCTGCTGCGCCTCGGCCAGCAGCAGATGCGCGCGGGAATTGCTGAAGCGGTTTTCCCGCAGGTCATCCGGGCCCAGGGGCAGTTTGCGGTCAAGGTCGAGCCCATCGAATGACAGGCCGGTAAAGCGGCCAAGTTTGGCCAGAAGGTGATCCAGCCCGATCCTTTCGGTCAGGGCTTGCAACCGTGCTTCGGCCTCAGCCCGGGTGTCGGCCACGAAGGCGACGACCCCGGGCAGAACCTTTACCCCATCGGGATCGCGGCCGGCTGCGGCGGCCCCGGCGCGGATGCGGGCACGGAAAACCTTGGCAGAGGCCCGGTCGCACTGGACGGTAAAGACATGGTCTGCATGGCGGGCGGCAAAGGCCATCCCTTCGGCAGAGGACCCGGCCTGCGCCAGAAGCGGGCGGGCATGCGGCGCGGGTGAAAGGTTGACAGGGCCACCGATTGCCCCATACCGGCCCCGGTGCCAGACCTGCGCCGGCGCGCGGCTCAGGAAGCGTCCCGTGTCCTTGTCGGCCACCCTCTCGATCCCGTCCCATTGATCCCACAGCGCACGGACCCCCTGGACCACATCTTCGGCGATGGCATAGCGATCGGCGGTGTCAGGCATCTCGGCCCAGCCGAAATTCGCGGCCTCCTGTGGATAGGAAGAGGTAACGATGTTCCATCCGGCCCGCCCCCCCGACAGATGGTGCAGGGTAAGGATGCGGCGGGCCAGGTGCCAGGGGTGGTTGAAGCTGGTCGAGGCGGTGCCCGTCAGCATGATCCGCGAGGTCACCCCGGCCAGCGCGGCCAACACCATGAACGGATCGAGCGCCTCGGACGGATGATGTTCGGGCCGGTCCTGCAGGCAGAGGATGTCGCCCAGAAACAGCCCGTCGAACCCCGCTGTCTCGGCCGCGCGCGCGCAGGCCAGCCAATGGCCCGGCTCCAGCGGTGCGGTGGCGCGCGCGGCAGGCGCACGCCAGGCCGCCTCGTGGCTGCCGTGGCCGAAAAGGACGGCGTTAAGGATCATTGCGGCATCCAGCCCTGGTCGAACCAGCCCGACACATCGCCCGGCCAGACCAGCGCCGCGCCGCCCGCATCCTTCAGCACGCCGCTGTCGAACAGAAACCGGGCCATTGTCGTGAACCGTTCCGGGTCGATCCGGCCCACCGGGGCATCGCCATCACGCAGATAGCCGCCCGCGACGATGGCCTGCATCGAGCCGTGGACAAGACCGGGGTTCGGAAAATCGCCCGCCGCGATCATCATGTCCGCAGCCTCGGCGGGATGTTCGGCGGCCCATTCATAGCCCGCCTGTGTGGCACGCATGAAGGCGGCGACCATCCCGGGGTCGGCCTGCAGAACCTCATCCCGCGTTGCGATATAGCCGTTGTGCTGATCGGGGATGCCGTAATCGGCATAGCGGAAGGCGGATTGGCGGCGGCCCAGAAGCGCGCCGTTCACGCCTTCCCAGGTGGCGACCTCCAGCGTGAAATCGACCGCGCCGGTGGCCAGCGCCTCATAGGCGCCGGTGCCAAGGGTGACCGTATCCCAGACCGGCGCGCCACCGTCATTGCGGATCATCGTGCCGATCAGCGCCGCCTCCCAGGCGCTGCCGAACCCGGCATAGGTCTTGCCCGACAGATCGGCCGGGCGTTTGATCGCGGCATTGTCGGAATTATAGACCAGCCGCCCGGTTTCGTGCTGCATGGTGGCCCAAAGCGCGGTCAGATCCGCCCCGCCGGCCCTGGCGCTGAGAAACCCCAGCGAGGTCAGATAGCCGAAATCCGCCGCGCCCGCCGCCAGCAACGCGGCCGAACTTGTGTCGGAATAGGGCAGGATATCGACCTCCAGCCCGGCCTCGGCGTAAAGCCCCCGGTCGCGGGCGACAATCAGGCCGATATGGTTGGTGTTCAGCGTCCAGTCCAGCGCGATGGTGACGTTCCCGGCCAGCGCGGGAAGCGGCAGGGCCAGCAGCGCGGCAAGAAGAAGGGGGCGGATCATCGGGATATTTCCTCCAGCAACAGGGATTTCAGGGTTTCGCGCAGGGGGGCCATTGCGGCCTCGTCGCGCCGGTCTTGGGGTATGGCGATCGGGATGTCCGACAGGATCCGGCCGGGCCCTGCGGCCATCACAAGGATGCGGTCGGCCAGGCGGGTGGCCTCGTGCAGGTCATGGGTCACCAGCAGGACAGCACGCGCCTGATCCTGCAGCCGATCCATAAGCCAGGCCTGCATCCGCATCCGCGTTACCGCATCCAGCGCCGAGAACGGTTCGTCCAGCAGGACAAAGCGGCTGTCCCGGACGATGGTGCGCAGGAAGGCCGCGCGCTGGCGCATCCCGCCAGAAACCTGCGCGGGAAACAGCGCCCCGGCCCCGGCAAGGCCAAAGGGCGCAAACAGCGGCGTCACCCGCGCCAGCGCCACGCGGCGTGGCAGGCCCGCGACGGTCAGCCCAAGCGCCGCGTTTTCCGCCAGGGTCAGCCAGGGGAACAACGCGTCGCTTTGCGGCTGATAGCCAAGCGCGGCATGGGGCGGCCGGATCGGCGCGCCGTCCAGCATCACCTGCCCGCTTGCCCGCAATTCGCCCGGCAGGATCCCCGCCAGCCATTTCAGCACCGAGGTCTTGCCACAGCCCGACGGCCCGATCAGCGCGGTAATCCCCCTGTCGGGCAGGCGCAGCGACAGGTCGCGGACCAGATCGCGCCCGCCCGCGGTGATGGTCAGGCCGCGGATCTCAAGCATCGCGCCGCACCCCGGGGCCCCGCGCCGTCAGCCGGTCCAGAAGCTGTAAAAGACCCAGCAGCGCCAGCGTCAACACGGCCGAAACCACCACGGCCGCCAGCACCAGGTCGGCGCGGAAATTATTCTTGGCCGCCAGGATATAGATGCCCAAGCCCCGCCGCGCCCCGGCATATTCGGCAAAGATCGTTGCAACGATGGCATAGGTCGCCGAAATCCGCAGCCCGGCCACAAAGCTCGCCCGCGCCGAAGGCAGCGTCGCGCGACGAAACACCGCCCATTGCCCCGCCCCCATTGCCGCCAGCAGGTCGGCGAATGCCTGCGGCGTCTGGCGATAGCCAGACAGCAGGCTTAGCAGCATCGGAAAGAAGGTCACCAGAATGACCAGCAACACCTTGGGCAGCAGCCCAAAGCCGAACCACAGGATCATCAGCGGCGCCAGCGCCACCAGCGGTACCGTCTGGCTGGCCGCGAACACCGGCATCAGCGCCCGTTCCGCCCGCGGCAGGAAATGCAGCGCCATCGAACTCAGCACGGCAAAGCCCACCGACAGCGAAAACCCCAGCGTGGCGACACCGGCGGTGGCCAGCGCATGGATGCCGATCTCGGCCCGGTTGCGGATCAGGGCGCCCAGAACGCCTGACGGCGCCGGCAGGATCAGCGGCGATACCCCCGACTGGCGGCAATAAACCTCCCACCCGGCAAGAAGGGCGGCAAACAGCGCCAGCGGCGCCAGAACACGCGACAGCATCGCAAACCTCCTGCGGCGGTTCAGCGCGGCGAGGGGCTGTTGGCCGAGGCTGTCAGATCGATGGTGACGTGACCCTCGGCCGGGCCAAAGCGCAGGAATGCCTGACGCACGGTTTCAAACACCGCGCCCGCATCGCCCCGCAACCGGGTGCAAAAGTTCTTGGACCGCAGGAACGTGCCCGAGGATTTCAGGAACGCGATGCAGCCATAAATCTCGTCCATGTGGTGGTCCTGCCCCAGCACATAAAGCGAGAATTGCACGTCGATCCCGACCCCGGTCACAGGCGCATGCGCGACCTGGGCCAATGCCAGGGCCTGTCGTTCGGCCAGTGGCAGGTGCTGCGCCACCGACAGGATATCGCAGCGGCAGGATGGATCATCCGGCTCTCCGGGGCAGCCGCGCGACAGGGTGACATGCATGGTCACATGCGCGGGGTCACGCGCCGTGCGCGCGAACAGATCGCGGATCGCATCCAGCAGCGGCCCGGGCGCGCCCACCATCAGCGTCGAGACATCATCGGTCTCGATCCGCAGCTGGTCGCGATAGGGGGAAAGGGCCTCAAGCCCCGACAGGATGACGCGGACAAAATCCGACGTCATGGGATAAAGCGACACCTGCGCGCCGATGAACATGTTTGCCTCGCTCCGCCGGTATTACCCGGATCAGCTGTAAAGGGTTCGCGCGGTATTGCGCATCTCAGCCCCGACCGGAGCACCCCTGGTTATGCCGCGACCATGGCGCCCGGGCGCAGGACTGTCAAGCAGGGGCGGACCGGCCATGAGACCGGGGCCAGGGCCGGTTCGTCCTGGGGCGAAATCTTCGCGGCGCCTGACCCCATGATCCCCGCCGGGCTTGCAGCGGCGCTGCCGCGTCGAAATACTGGCGCCGCCCCCCTGTGGGGCTGCCATACCGGAGAGATCGTCGTGACCCCCCCGCTGCATGACCTTGAAGCCGCCGCCGCGCAGTGCCTGCCTGCGCCCGCCTTTGCCTATGTCGCGGGGGGCGCGGGGCGGGAACGGACGTTGCGCGCCAATGAACTGGCCTGGGGCGACCATGCCCTGCGCCCGCGTCTGATGGCCGATATGGCGGGGTTTTCGACCGCCACCGCCCTTGCCGGGCTACAGCTGGACTTTCCCTGCCTGGTCGCGCCGATGGCCTTTCAGCGCCTGGCCTGCGCGGAAGGCGAGGCCGCGATGGCCCAGGCGGCGGCCGCGCAGGGCGCGGGGTTCGTGCTGTCGTGCCAGACCTCGGTTCCGCCCGAGGATGCGACCGTGGCCCCGTTCTGGTTCCAGCTCTATCTGCAACCCGATCCGGCCGCGACGCGGGCGCTCGCGGCGCGGGCGCTGGCGGCGGGGGCGGCGGCGCTGGTGGTGACGGTGGATGCGCCGCTGAACGGCGTGCGAAACCGTGAAATCGCGGCGGGCTTTCGGCTGCCCGAAGGTATCCGCCCGGTGATGCTGGATGCGCTGCCTGCGCCTGCGCCCGCAGGGATTGCGGGGCTGCTGGCGCGCGCGCCGGTCTGGAAGGATCTGGCGGCTTTGTGCGCCGAAAGCCCGGTGCCGGTGCTGGCCAAGGGCGTGATGACACCCGAGGATGCCACCCGCGCGGTCCAGGCCGGATGCGCCGGGGTGATCGTATCGAACCACGGGGGCCGGGTGCTGGATGGCCTGCCCCCCACCGCCCGCGTTCTGCCCGCGATCCGCGCCGCCCTGCCCGGTGTGCCGATGCTGGTCGATGGCGGCATCCGCTCGGGCGAGGATATGCTGGTGGCACTGGCCCTTGGGGCGGATGCGGTCCTGCTGGGCCGCCCCGCCTTTTACGCGCTGGCCATCGACGGGGCGGCGGGTGTGGCCGCCTGCCTGCGGCGGCTGCGCGACGAATTCGCCGTGGCGATGGGGCTGATGGGGCGACGGACGCTGGCCGGGATCGGCCCCGATTGCCTGTTCACCTGACCGAATAGGCGATCGGCACCCGCATCGGGAACGGCCCCGGCCCCATCGCGGCGGGCGGTGCGGGCAGTCGCGCCAGCCCGTCGATCAGCGCCAGCGCCGCACGGTCCAGCACAGGATGACCCGAGCTTTCCAGCACCGACCGCGCCACCACCCGGCCATAGCTGTCCAGGCTGAAACCCAGGATCACCTTGCCCTCGGCCCGCGCCTGCCGGGCGGCCCCGGGATAGGTCTTGGCGGCGGCCAGCGCCAGAACGATGGCCTTCTGCCAATCCTCGATCCGGGCCGTGTCCTCATCCGACAGGCCGATTTCCGCCTCGGTCGAACTGCTTTGCGCCTGATCGCCCGCGCTTGGCTCGGGGCTGGCGGCGGTTGCGGGCGGGGCGAATTCGGTATGCTCCTGCTCTTGCACCTCGGTGGCGACCTCGGTTGCCTCCTTCTCGGCCTCAATCGGGTCATCGGGGGTCGAGATGCGGAATTGCAGGTCCGGGTCGGTCACCGGGTCAGGGATCTGCGCCAGCATCGGGTCATTCGCGGCCCGTGCCGGTTCGGTCTGTTCGGGACTGTCCAGCTGCGCGGCGCTGTCGGCGGCGGCCTCGCCCTTGGCCAGGTCGGTCTCGGGCGCGGCCAGGATCATGTCGACATCGGCCAGATCGATGAATTCGCGCCCTTTCAGCCCGGCCTCTGCCGGGGGCGGGGCCACGGGCTGCGCCAGAAAGGCGGCCAGCACCGCCGCATGGGCCGCGGCGCTGATGCCAAGGCCGATGGCCCAGACGGGCGCGGCCCGGGCGGGAAACGCCAGGCTCATGGCGCGGCCCCTTCGGCAGGCGCGGGATCTTCCTCCAGCCCGACCAGGCCGATCTTCAGATAGCCGGTCCCGCGCATCCGGTTCATCACCGCCATCACCTCGCCATAGGGCACGGCGCGGTCGGCGGAAATATAGATCCGCGTGTCGCGTTTCAGGCCCGTGGCGATGTCCAGCTCCATCGACAGTGCATCCAGCGTGATCGGCAGATCCCCCACCAGCAGCGACAGGTCGGATTGCACCGTCACAATCACCGGCTCGGCCGGGCGCGGCGCGGGGGTGGCGGTGGCCACCGGCAATTCCACCGGCACATCCACCGTGGACAGCGGCGCCGCCACCATGAAGATGATCAACAGCACCAGCATCACATCGATGAACGGGGTAATGTTGATGTCGGTATTGGCGGCCAGATCGTCATCTGCGCCTGAAGAAAGTCTTGCACCCATGGCCTATTCCGCCGCCAGGGGGATGACATCGGCCCCGTCGGGTGCGGTCTGCGCGGCCCGGTCCAGATCGCGCGACAGGGTCCGTTCCACCAGCGCCGCCGCATCGCCCAGCCGCGCCCGATAGCCGCCGATGGCGCGGGTCAGATGGTTGAACAACAACACCGCCGGGATCGCGGCGACAAGACCGATGGCGGTGGCCAGCAGCGCCTCGGCAATGCCGGGGGCGACGACGGCAAGGTTGGTGGTGCCGCTGGCCGCGATGCCGACAAAGGCATTCATGATGCCCCAGACGGTGCCGAACAGCCCGATGAACGGCGCGGTCGACCCGACCGAACCGATCACCGTCACCCCCGATTGCATCGCCCGCGCGGCCCCGCCTTCGATCCGCGCCAGTTCCATCGCGACACGCGCCTTGATGCCCGCCGCCGGCAGGCCGGTGGATGCGGCCATCTCGGCCAGGGCCGCGGCCTGCATCCGGCCCAGCTCGCCCCTGGGCGCAAGCCCCGCACCCAGGCGGCCATGCCCCGACAGCCGCCGGTAATCGCGCCCGATCCGGGCCGCGGCGCGCGCGATCTGCAACAGCTTGCCCAGCCAGATCGCCCAGACCAGAACCGAGGCCACCCCCAGCCCCAGCATCACCGATTTCACCACCCAGTCGGCATCCATGAACATCGCCAGCGGGGTCAGCGCATCCGATGTATCGGCGGCGGCCAGCCGGTCGGCCAGACCGGGCAGGCCCCAGTCGCGCAGCGTTGAAATCAGGGTTTCGTTGGAAGCAGCCATGTCAGACCTCGGCCCATTGGCGGATCAGGTTGTGGTAAATGCCGGTCAGGCGCAGCACGTCGGGCGCATTGGCGCCCAGTTCCCCGCCCAGCGACTGGATCGACTGGTCCAGATCGAACAGAATCTCGCGCCGCTGCGCGTCGCGCACCATCGACTGGACCCAGAAAAAGCTGGACACCCGGGCCCCACGCGTCACCGGCGTCACCTGATGCAGCGAGGTCGAGGGATAGACCACCGCCGACCCGGCAGGCAGCTTGACCGATTGCGCGCCGTAATGCCCCTCGATCACCAGATCGCCGCCGTCGTAATCCGACGGGTCGGACAGGAACAGCGTGCAGGACACATCGGTGCGGATCTGCCGCCCCGCGCCGGGGATGACGCGGATCGCATTGTCGACATGGGTGCCAAAGGTCTGCCCGCCCTCGTAGCGGTTGAACATCGGCGGCAGGATCTGCGCGGGCAGCACCGCCGACACCCAGACCGGATGCGCCGTCAGCGCGCCGATCAGCCGCGCCTGAAGGTCGGGCAGAATGGGGCTGTTCAGCGGGATCTGCGCGTTGCGCTTGATTTCCGCCGATTGCGGCCCGGCGGTGTGGCGGCCGTCCTGCCAGTCGGCGGCGTCCAGCGTGGCGCGGATTTGGGTGACCTCATCGCGGGTCAGGATGGCGGGAATGGTGATCAGCATCGGGCTGCTCCTTGAATGGCCCGGGCGATGCCGCCCGGGCAGTGTTTCAGAACTTCATGCTGAGGGTGACCGAGGCCGTCCGCCCCGGCGCGACATAGACGAAGGGCGACCCCGACCGATAGGCGGTGTCGTAATAGGTTTCGTCCAGCAGGTTATCGACGCGCATCGACAGCACCCGGTCATCGCCCAGGTCATATTCGGCCATCGCATCCAGCCGCCAATAGGCCGGCAGCGTGTTGCCATTGGCCGCCATCGTGCCAAGGTTCTGGCCGCCGTTCCAGGTGGCCTGCCCGCCGATGGTCCAGGCATCGGTCAGCCGATACTGCGCCAGCAGATTGAATTGCTTGTGCGCGGTATTGGCCAGTTCCTTGCCGATATCGTCCGCCACGGCGCTTGCCAGCACCTTGCTGTCCATCCAGGTCGCACCGCCATAAAGCGACAGGCGGTCCGTCACCTTGCCCGCGATGCCCAGTTCGATCCCGCGCACCCGGTATTTGCCCGTGGCCGAGGTCACCGCCGAAGCGCCGCGCCCAAGGGTTTCGCGCGCATTGGATTTCGTGGTCTGGAACGCCGCCGCCGTCAGGCCAAGGTGCCCCAGATCCCATTTCGTGCCCAATTCGATCGCACGGTTCTTTTCCGGGTCCAGCAGCTGGCCGGGCTCATCCAGGCCCGAATAGGCACCGCCGCCCGCATCCAGTTCCTGCCCCATCGGGTTGGCCGAGGTCGCATAGGCCAGATAGGCCATGCCCTGATCGTTCAGCCTGTAGGTCAGCCCCGCGTTCCAGCTGAACAGCGTGTCCTGCCGGGCATAGCGGTATGCGCCCTCGCCCGCGCCGCCCGTGCGCATGATGTCGTAATCATCAACCCGCAGGCCCAGGTTCAGGTCAAGCCTGTCCGACAGCGCCATTGTGTCGGTCAGATAGACCGACACCGTATCCACCTCGGTCACGCGGGGGGGGCCGGACAGCGTCAGCGTTGACCCCACGGGCCAGCAGACGGCGGTGTCGGGGTTCACCACCGTCACCAGATTGCTGCACGAACTGCCGCTGACCCCGCCGAAATCCTCGGACACGGCACCGGCATAGCCCCATTGGGTCACCTTTTCGCGCGAAAGGCCAAGGCCCGCGATCAGGCTGTGCCGCACCGCCCCGGTGTCAAGGCCAAAGGACAGCTCGGTCGTGTTCGACAGCGTGCGATTGATCTGGCGCGTGGATTTCGCCGACAGGTTCGACAGGATCCAGTCGTCCCCCACCAGCGTCGCCCCTGACGGGACCGAGACGACATAGTCGATGCCCGTCCGCCCGATCCGGGTGCGGTTGGTCAGCGCCACATCGGGGCTGATGTCATAGCGCAGCCCAAGGGTGGCGATGTCCTGGAACCCGTCCTGAAAATCGCGCCCCTCGACGGTATAAGTCGTGTCGCGGTCCAGCCCGATGGTTTCCGTCGCGGGGCCGCCGTTGATCCACGGGATGCCCCAGTCCGGCGTGCCGCTCATTTCAAGGTGATAGGCGTCCAGCGTCAGCTTCAGCCGATCGCTTGCGTCATATTCCGCCGCCAGCGACAGGCCACGCCGGTCATCCTCGATCCCGTCGCGGCCCGCAACCTCGGCGGTTTGCGCCATCACGCCAATGCGGGTGCGGAATCGGTCATTCCAGACCTTGTTCCAGTCAACCGTCTGGCGCGCCAGCGCGTTCAGGCCCAGCGTGGTTTCGGTCTGCACGAAATCATCGGCCTGCGGTTTCTTCGTCACCACGTTGACCGCGCCGCCCGTGGTGCCGCGCCCGCCGATCGACCCCGACGGCCCCTTGGTGATTTCCACCTGTTCGGTGTTGAACGTCTCGCGCAGCGCCGCGCCCGCGTCGCGCACACCGTCGATATAGACATCGTTGGTGGCCTTGAAGCCGCGGATATACAGCACGTCGCCAAAGGCATTGCCGCCCTCGCCCGTGCCCAGCGTCAGCCCCGGCGTGGTGCGCGCCAGTTCCCGGACCGAGGTGGCGTTCTTGTCGGCCAGCACCTCGGCGGTGATCGCATTCACCGTGCGCGCGGTCTGTGACAGCGGCTGACCCAGCAGGGAATTGCCCGAAGTCACGGCGCGATATCCGGCATTCGGGTCGGCATAGGGCGATAGCCCGCCCGTCCCTGCCACCGGGCCGGGCGCGGTCTGGGCCACCGGCACGGGCGCCGGGCTGGCCGCGGGGGCTGGCGCCTGAGCGGCCACGCGGGGCCTGCGTACCACGACGGGTTGTTCCGGCGCGGTGGTTTCCACCTCCAGCGTGGGCAGGGTGATCACATCGGGCGCCACGGTCTGCGCGCCAACCGGCGCGGCGGTCCCCATCACCGCGACAGTGGCCAGTGCAAGGCTGTTGCGTGCGGGCAGGCCTGCGCCATGCAGGCCCGGCTGCCTCAGCGAGGCAATCATTTTCATCGACATTTCTCGTCCCTTTGGAAAGTCTGGTGGATCGTTGACTGTTCAGCTCGGTGGCTGATCTCAGGGAAGAGAATGGCTGCCGTTCGGCAGGCGATACTATTGCCGAGTATTTAAGTCAATAATTATCGGGCCAAAATGTCGCAGGGAAAAATACGCCCGATCAACGCCGCAACAACCGGAAGGCCAGCGGCGCGACCATGATCACGAACAGGATGCGCGCCACATGATGCAGCGCGACAAAGGCCACATCCGCCCCGATCGCCATGGCGATCAATCCCATTTCGGTCAACCCGCCGGGGGCCAGGGCCAGCATGGCCTGTTCCATCCCGACCCCGGCGAACCGGGTTATCACCAGACCCGTGCCATAGGCCAGAACCAGGGTCAGCGCGGTGGCAATCACGCTCAGCACCCCGGCGCGCACCAGCGTGGCGGTGCCGATGCCACGGAACCGGCAGCCCAGCACCGTGCCCAGGATCACCTGGGCCGCATTGACCAACAGCGTGGGCGGCGCGCTTTCCGTCACCCCCGCCAGATGCACCGCCGCCGACAGCGCCAGCGGCCCCAGGAAGGTGGGCGCCGGAAATCGCAGCCGCTTGCCCAGCCAGATACCCAGCACCGCGCTGCCCAGCAGCACCAGCGCATCGGCCGCGCTGATCGCGCTGGCCGCCCCCATCGGCGCACCCACCGCCGCCTGCCCCTGCACCACGCGAAACCACACCGCGATCAGCGCGATGGTGGCCACGATGCGCAGGCTGTGGGCCAGGATCACCGGGGGCACCCTGGCGCCGGCGGCCTCGCCGATCTCGATCATCTCGTTCAGGCCGCCGGGCATGCCCGCGAAATAGGATGTGGTCCAGTCCAGCCGCCCGGCATAGCGATAGAACGGCACGATGGTCAGCGCCACCGCCACCACATAGGCCATCAATACCGCCACCGTGCCCAGCCAGACCTGCCCCTGCGCCAGAACATCGGGCGTGAAGCGCGACCCCAGCAGCACGCCGATCACCGTCACCACCCAGGGCCGGATGCGGTCGGGCCCCTTGACCGGCGCGCGCAGCACCGCCGCCGCCATCGTGGCAAACAGCGCGCCCAGCATCCAGGGCAACGGCAGCGACAGCGCGAAAAAGACCGCACCGCCCGCCGTTCCGATGACAAGGGCCAGCACTATGCGAAGCGGGTCGGGCAAGGGCATGTCCTTCAGGATCGGGGCGGGGCGCCGGGTTCGCGGCAATCTGGCCCAGATTGCCGCCGCCGTCCACCGCCCCCGGGCCCTTCGGGGCATGCCCTAACCCGATGGCGCGGCATCGGCCACCGGCGCGGGAAAGACGCGCCCGTCAAACAGCTTGCGCGCGGTGCGCAAGATCCCCGCACCCGCGACCGTGCCGTCGGGGGCGATGTCCAGCAGCACCTCGACCTGTCCGGTGGGATGTTCCACCAGGAACCGCCCATCCCCCGGCAGATGCGCCACCTGCGCGGCGGGACTTTCGGGCATCAGGCTGGCGGTGGCCACGCTGACCGCCGCCAGCACCCCGACCGAGGCATGAACCCGGTGCGGGATCAGGCTGCGCGTGGCAATCGTCCCGCCCTGCAGCGGGGCCGATACCAGCGTCATCTTGGGTACCGATTTGGCACGGACATCGCCCAGCCCCATCATCGGCCCGGCCTTCAGGCGGATCGCCTCGATCCGCGCCTTGACCGGGGCCATCGCCTCGATCACATCGCGATCCTCGGCCCCGGTCAGGCCGAAGGCGGCGGCGGGCATCACCACCACGGGCATGCCATTGTCGATCAGGGTGCAGGGCACCCCGTCAATGTCATCGCGCGCGCGCCCCGTGGGCAGCAGCGCCCCGCACATGGCGCCCGCGATGTCACGAAACATCAGCGGCACCGCGGCATGGCGCCCGGGCACCCCGTCGATCCGCGCCGCGCCGCCATAGCACACGCGCCCGCCCGGGGTGGTCACCCGCGCCAGCGCCACCTCGCCCGAGTTGCGCTGATGGATGCGCACCGGGGTTTCGCCTGGTACCGCCGCCACCAGCCCGCGTTCGATCGCCGCGGGGCCAGCGGCGGCCAGAATATTGCCGCAGGGCTGCGCCGCCGATACCCGCCCCTGATCGACAAAGACCTGCAGGAACAGGTAATCCACATCCGCATCATCCCGGCTGGGCGGCGACAGGATCGCCACCTTCGAGGTCAGCGGATCGCCGCCCCCGATCCCGTCGATCTGGCGCGGATCGGGGCTGCCCATGATGCGCAACAGCAGCGCATCGCGCGCGCCCGGATCGGCGGGCAGATCGCGGGCCAGGAACACCGCCGCCTTGGACGTGCCCCCCCGCATCCACAGGCACGGAATGCCATCCGCATCCGGGCAGGCCGGGTCAGACATATTTCAGCCCCTTCGCCGCCAGCCGCGCCCGCATGTCATAGATGTCCAGGCCCAGTTCCCCCGCCGCCAGGCGCCGGCGTTTCGCCTCTTCGGCGGCAAGGCGCGCTTCGGCGGCAGCCAGAACCGTCCCGGCACCGGCGCGGGGCACTACGACCACGCCATCATCATCGGCCACGATCACATCGCCCGCCGCGATCGCCTGCCCGGCGCAGATGATGGGCACATTGACCGACCCCAGCGTCTGCTTGACCGTGCCCTGCGCGCTGATCGCCCGCGACCAGACCGGAAAACCCATCGCGGTCAGGTCGCGCACATCGCGCACGCCCGCATCGATCACCAGCCCCCGGCAGCCCCGCGCCATCGCGCTGGTCGCCAGCAGATCGCCGAAATAGCCGTTGTCACAGGGGCTTGTGGGGGCCAGCACCAGAATGTCACCGGGCTGCAGCTGTTCAATGGCGACATGCACCATCCAGTTGTCGCCCGGCGGCGCGCTGATCGTGACCGCGGACCCCGCGATCTGCGCCCCCGCATAGATCGGCCGCATATGGCTGTGCAAACAGCCGCTGCGGCCCTGCGCCTCATGCACGGTGGCGACGCCCGCGCGCGCCAGCCCGTCGATCACCGCCGCCGGGGCGCGCGCAATGTTCTGCACCACAACGCCCATGTCACAGCTCATCCACGGTGCGCGGAAAGATCGACTGGAACCCTTCGGCATATTTGCAGCCCCGCCCCCCCGACTGCCCGCCCGAATTGCGGGTGAAGTGGTTGGCACGGTTCTGCGCCACGCGGGTGTAGAAGTCCCACAGATGTTCCTGGCCTTCCATGCATTCGATCGCGGCGCGCTTCCTGTCCCAGACCGGGGTGATGTCCAGGAAGGTGTCGGGCTTCCAGCCCATCTGTTCGGTCTGATGCGGTTCGAACAGATACAGCTGCGGCGCGCCCAGCACCTTTTCCCCCGGATTGTGGCCCCAGGCCTGCGCGGTGGACCGGCATTCCAGCACCACCTGCGTGGTATACATGTGATCGGAGTTATAGGGGTCGTATTGCGAATGGCTTAACATGAAGGCGGGCTGCACATCGCGCATCACGCCGACCAGCCGGTCCTTGTCGGCGCGGGCCATATCAAGCGGGTAATCGCCCAGATCAAAGGTGATCAGGTCATGCACGCCAAGTGCCGCGGCGGCGCGCTCGGCCTCGGCCCGGCGGGCATCCTTGACGCGCTGCAGGGTCATGCCGGGCTGTTTCCACAGCTTGGCGCTTTCGCCCCGTTCCCCGAATGACAGGCAGACCACGGTAACCTTGTATCCCATCTGCGCATGCAGCGCGATCGCGCCGCCGCAGCGCCAGACGAAATCGGCGGCATGGGCGGAAATGACAAGCGCGGTTTTCGCATCACTCATGGCGGGGGTCCTTTCCATGTTCATCGCTCCCAGCAAAGCCACCCCCGCGGGGCCAGATCAAATCCGAACCGCGTCAGGCCGGATAAGCACAGGCTATAGATACAGCTCGGGGCGGTGCAGATGCCGCATTTTCCCCGGTGCCGCGCCTGTCGGCGGGGCACGAGACGATACATGAATATTTTGCATCTAAGGTTTCTTTAAATGCGTTTGATTTGTGCCCGGCCCGCTGACAAGTCTTGGAACAGCCTGAAACACAAGCCGGCCCCGGGGCCGAAGCCCAGGCGACACGGGACTTGATAGGGAGGATCAAGCATGACCCATAAAACCATCGCCGCGACCATCGTCGCAGGCGTGATTGCGGCTGCCGGAACGGTGCAGGCCCAATCCCTTGGCGGCCAGACCGTCGAATTCACCATCCCCTTCTCGGAATCGGGCGGGTCGGGGCAATGGGCCAATTTCTATGCCCCGCGCCTGTCGCAGGCCCTGCCGGGCAATCCGACCGTGGTGGTGCGCTATCGCCCCGGCGCGGGGTCGACCGAAGGCGCCAACTGGTTCCAGACCCAGCAGGACAAGGGCAATGGCCTGACGGTCTTTGGCGATTCCGGGTCGACCAAATTCCCCTATCTGCTGGGCGATCCGCGCGTGCGCTATGAATATGCCGACTGGAAGCCGATCCTGGCCTCGGCCACGGGCGGGGTGATCTATCTGCCCCCGGATCTGGGCGCGCGTTTCGATGGCGACATGGATGACCTTCAGAATGAGGTCTATCTGTATGGCAGCCAGGGCGCGACCACACTGGACCTTGTGCCGCTTCTGGCGTTCAAGATGCTGGGACTGCAGGTCGATCCGGTCTTTGGCGTCGACGGACGCGGCGGCGGGCGTCTGATGTTCGAACGCGGCGAGGCGAACATCGATTATCAGACCTCATCGGCCTATATCGCCAATGTCCAGCCGCTGGTCGATGACGGGCAGGCGGTGCCGATCTTTACCTGGGGCGCGCTGGATGAGGCGGGCAATATCGTCCGCGACCCGACTTTCCCCGACCTGCCCAGCTTCAAGGAAGTGTGCGAGGCGACCGCCGTCTGTGAAACCGAAGGCACCGCATGGGATGCCTACAAGGCCTTCTTCGTCGCGGGTTTCGCCAACCAGAAGACGATCTTCCTGCCGGCCTCGGCCTCGCAAGAGACGGTCGATACCTACACCGAGGCGCTGCGCGCGATCACCACGGCGGACGGTTTCATGGATGAAGCGGGCGAAGTGCTGGGCGTCTATCCCCAGCTGATCGGCGCCGCCGCCGTCGAGGCGACCCGCCAGGCAACGGCCATCACCCCCGAGGCCAAGCAATATGTGCTGGACTGGCTGAAAGAGGACTACGGCATCACGATGGACTGACCCGTCCCTGACGCGACACCCCTGCCCGGGTTCCCCGGGCGGGGGTCCGGTTCCATACCATCAGCCAGCGGAGACCGCCCGTGGACACCCTAGCCCAAGCCTTGCCGAGCCTCGGCCAGGCGTTCGTTCTGATATTCCAGCCGATGCAGCTTTTGTATCTGATCGGCGGCGTGCTGCTTGGCCTGTCGATCGGTGTGCTGCCGGGCCTGGGCGGCATCGCGGGCCTGGCGCTGCTGCTGCCGTTCCTTTACGGGATGGAACCCGTATCGGGGCTGGCACTGATGATCGGGCTGATCGCGGTGATCCCCACATCGGACACTTTTTCATCGGTGCTGATGGGCATCCCCGGATCATCGGCCAGCCAGGCCACGGTGCTGGACGGCTTTCCCCTGTCGAAACAGGGCCATGCCGCGCGCGCGCTGTCGGCGGCCTTCGCCTCATCGCTGGCGGGGGGGCTGTTCGGGGCGGTCGTGCTGACCTTCTTCATCCTGATCGCGCGCCCGCTGATCCTGGCCTTCGGCCTGCCCGAGATGTTGATGATCACCATTCTGGGCCTGTCGATGGTGGCAATCCTGGCCGGGCGGGTCCCCCTGAAAGGGGTGGTCGCGGCGGGCCTGGGCGTGATGGTGGGCACCATCGGCGCCGCGCCCGCGGGCGGCAGCCTGCGCATGTCCACCTATGACATGCCCTATCTGGTCGATGGCTTTCAGCTGGTGATCGTGGGCCTTGGCATCTATGCGATCCCCGAAATCGTATCGCTTCTGCGCCAGGACCGCGCAATTTCCGAAGGCGGCAATCTGGGCGATGGCTGGGTGCAGGGCGTACGCGACTGGTGGACGCACAAATGGCTGTCGATGCGCTGCGCCACGATCGGGGTGATCGTCGGCGTGATCCCGGGCCTGGGCGGATCGGTGGTGGACTGGCTGGCCTATGGGTCGGCCGTGCAGACCGCCAAGGACCGGTCACAATTCGGCCAGGGCGACATCCGCGGCGTGATCGCGCCCGAAAGTTCCAACAACGCGAAAGAGGGCGGCGGGCTGGTGCCCACGCTGATCTTCGGCATCCCCGGATCGGGGTCGATGGCGATCTTCCTGGGCGGGCTGGCGCTGTTGAACATGACGCCGGGCCCGCAGATGGTGCGCAACAATCTGGACGTGACCTACACCATCGTCTGGTCGCTGGCGCTGGCCAATGTCTTTGGCGCGGGGCTGTGCATCCTGTTGTCGAAATACATCGCGCGGATGACCACGATCCGGTTCACCGTCATCGCGCCCTATCTGTTCATGATCATCGCCTTCGCCGCCTTTCAGTCGCGCCAGTCGGCGCTGGATCTGGCGGCGCTGGTGGGTATCGGCATCCTGGGCGTGTTGCTGCGCCGGTTCGATTTCT
This sequence comes from Pontitalea aquivivens, assembly GCF_046507575.1. Lineage (NCBI taxonomy): Bacteria > Pseudomonadati > Pseudomonadota > Alphaproteobacteria > Rhodobacterales > Paracoccaceae > Pontitalea > Pontitalea aquivivens. The sequence goes on from NZ_JBKFEY010000009.1 coordinate 17,311, forward strand.
CGCGCCCGGCCTTCCTGATCGGGTTTGTGCTGTCCACCCAGACCGAGATCTTCGTGAACCAGGCCTATCAGATCGCCGGCGCCCGGTTCCGCCGGTCGTTCGAGGCAGGCTGGGATTACCTGCTGTCGCCGATCACCGTGGGGCTTTTGGTGCTGACGGTGGTGTCGGTCGTCGTGGGCATCCGCGCGGCCAGGCATATCCGCGAAAACATCGACGCCCCCACCGGCACCAAGACCGCCCCGGCGATTTTCCTGGGCGTCGTCGTGGCCTATCTGGCGGTGTCCTGCCTGGATGCCTGGGGCGTGGGCCGGGTGCAGGACAAGATCTTTCCGCTGACCATCGGGCTGGTCACGCTGGCGGGCGGGCTGATCCTGGTGGCGCGGATGCTGCGCAAGCCTGCCGGTGACGATGTCTTCATCGACCTGGAATGCGGCACCGAGGGGCAGGCCCCCCACGGCCTGTGGTCGACGCTGGGCTGGTTCGTGGCGCTGGTCATGCTGACATTCGCGCTTGGCCTGTTCCTGGCGCTGACGATCTTCCTGCTGGCCTTCTTCCGCCTGCGCGGCCGCTTTGGCTGGGGCCGGACGATCCTGGCCTCGGGCCTTGGGCTGGGCTTCATCACGGGGCTGGCCGCGGTGCTGGGGCGCGATCTGCCGCCCGGCTGGCTGCAAACCCTGATCGAGCTTCCCTGGCCACTGACATAGGGCAGACCCATGACGCAAACGGCAATTCCCTACCTGTTCCTGCGCGGCGGGGTCGGGGCGATCCGCCTGCTGGCCCGCGGTCAGGTGATGGTGCCCGCAAGCCTGTGGTCCCCGCCCGCCTGACGCCGCCCCCAACACTGCCACCCGAACCCTGCCACCCGGACGCAAGCCAAAGGAACCGTCATGGCCCTGCATGTCTATGAAACCCTGGCCGATTGTTTCACCGCCGAGGGGGTCGATACCTGCTTTGCCCTGCTGGGCGATGCCAACATGAACTGGGCCACGGCGCTGGCCATGCGCGGGGTGCGCATGATCCATGTGCGCCATGAACATTGCGCGGTGGCCGCCGCCACCGCCTATGCGCGCAAGTCGGGCAAGGTGGGGATCGCCACGGTCACCTGCGGGCCGGGGTTGACGCAGGTACTGACCGCGCTGCCCGCGGCGGTGCGCGCGCGCATTCCGATGGTAATCTTCGCGGGCGAGGCGCCGCTGGGCAGCGCCTGGTACAATCAGGCCATCGACCAGGCGCCTTTTGTCACCGCCACCGGCGCGCGCTATCGCGCGCTGCACCACATCCCCCGCATGGCCCAGGACATCCGCGATGCCTTTGTCGAGGCGCAGCAGGACCGCTGCCCGGTGGTGATCGGCGTGCCCTTCGACCTGCAGGCACGGGTGCTGGATGCCGCGCCGCCGCAGCCCGCGCCCTCGGCCAGCATCCTGCCGAAACCGGCGCCGATGCCGCCCCATCCCGACGATCTGGCGCGTCTGGCCGCCGAGATCGCGCGGGCGGGACGTGTGGTCATCATGGGCGGGCTTGGCGCCGCCGCGGCCGGGGCTGGCGCGGCCTGCCGTGCCCTGGGCGACCGGCTGGGCGCGCTGATGGCCACCACCCTGCCCGCGCGGGGGCTGTTTCACGGCGACCCCTTTTCGGTGGGCATCGCGGGGGGCTTTTCCACACCGCTGGCACGCGCGCTGTTTGCCAGGGCCGATCTGGTGCTGGCCTTCGGCTGCCAGCTGACGCAGCACAACCTTGACCGGGGCAAGTTGTTTCCCGCCGCGCGGATCATCCAGATCGACACCGATCCGCGCGCCATCAGCCAGGGGATGGCTGCGGCCAGCGATCATCTGCGCGGCGATGCCTGCCTTGTGGCCGAGGCGCTGGCCGCCGCCCTGCCCGCCCCGCGCCCTGGCTGGCGCAATGACCGGCTGGCCCGCGCCATCGCCACCGCCGCCCCCGACACCGCCAGCTTTCCGCCCGAACCGGGCCTGCTGGACCCGCGCGATGTGGCCGCGGCGCTGGATGCGGCCCTGCCGCAGGACTGGCAGATGGTCAATTCCTCGGGGCATTGTTCGTTCTTCTTCGCCCATATGAACCGGCCCCTGTCGCATTTCCTGACGATCCGCGAATTCGGCGCGATCGGGAACGGGATATCCTATGCCATGGGCGTCGCCGCCGCGCGGCCCGGCGATACGGTGGTGCTGTGCGACGGGGACGGGTCGGTCCTGATGCATCTGCAGGAACTGGAAACCATCCGCCGCCACGGGCTGAACATCCTGATCTGCGTGCTGAACGACGGCGCCTATGGGTCCGAGATCCACAAGCTGCGCGATGAAGGCCTGCCCGATGACGGCGCGGTCTTTGGCCGCTGCGATCTGGCCGCCATCGCGCGCGGCTTTGGCATCGCCGGGGACAGGATCGCGGATCTGGACAGCCTGCCCGAACGGGTGGCAGATTTCACCCGCACGGGCGGCGCCGCGATCTGGGATTTCGCGGTGTCCGACCGTATCGTGTCGCCCGTCATCCGGCGCGCCCATCCGGGGGGGCATGTCGGCACCGAACATCCCGTCGATACAGAGGGCTTGCTGTGAAGGTTCATATTCTTGACGATTGGTATGACGTGGTGCGCGGCCTGCCGTGCTTTGCCGCCCTTGCCGGGCATGAGGTCACCGTCTGGACCGACCGCCTGACCGATGAAGATACGCTGGCCCGCCGCCTTGCCCCCGCCGATGCGGTGGTGCTGTTCCGCGACCGCAGCCCGATCACCGCGGGCCTTGCCGCGCGGCTGAAGGGCCCCCGCCTGATCGCGATGCGCGGCCAGCACAGCCATGTCGATGCCGGGGCGCTGACGCGGGCGGGCATCCTGTTCTGTTCGCGGGTGGCCAAGGACGGCCCGTCCACATCAACCGCGGAACTGACCTTTGGCCTGATCATCGCCGCCCTGCGCTATCTGCCCGAACAGATCGCCTCGGCCCGCGCGGGTCAGTGGCAGGGCGCCGCACCGCTGGGGCGCAACATCGCGGGCAAGGTGCTGGGGCTTTATGGCTATGGCGGGATCGCGCGGACGGTGGCGGGTTACGCCCGCGCCTTCGGGATGCCGGTGCAGGTCTGGGCGTCGGACACGGGCCGCGAACGTGCCCGCGCCGATGGCGTCACCGTGCCCGAAAGCCGCGCGGCGTTCTTTGCCACGTCCGACGTGGTGACGATCCACAAACGCCTGATGCCCGCGACCAGGGGGGAAATCACCCGCGCCGATCTGATGGGGATGCGACCCGGATCGGTGCTGGTGAACACGTCGCGCGCGGGGCTGGTTGAACCGGACGCGATCCTGGCCGCGCTGAATGCCGGGCGGATCGGGCGCGCCGCGCTGGATGTGTTCCCCGCCGAGCCGGTGCTGGATGCGGCCGATCCGCTGCTGGGCCACCCCCATGTGATCCCCACCCCGCATGTGGGTTTTGTGACGCAGGAAGAGCTGGACCGCCAGTTCACCGAAATCTTTGCCATCGTGAATGCCTGGGCCGCGGGCGCGCCCACCGACATGATCAACCCCGCGGCCTGGTCTGGCGGTCCTGGCTTGTCGTGACATGGGCGCGGAAATTCCGGATCATCTCGGACTCGATCAGCCCCAGAAGTTCGGCGGCATTGTCCGACAGCGGCACCCCGCGACGCGACACGATGCCCAGCGTGCGTTGCAGCCGCACCCCCTGGAACGGCACCGACACCAGCGCCGCCGGCGCCATGGCGATCGCGCTTTCGGGAAGGATGGTCATCGCCGCCTTCTGTGCCGCCAGCCGCATCGCCATGGTGGCGTTCTGCACCTCAAAGTGCCAGCGGATCTGATCGCGCAATTCACCAAAGGCAACGTCCAGCAGCTGGCGGTTCTTGGATTGCGACGAAATCCGCGCCAGTTTCACGCCCACCAGATCCTCCAGCGTGACATGGCTGCGCGCGGCCAGCGGGTGATCGTGATGCACAAACAGGCGGTAATCCTCTTCCACAAGCGGGCGCAGGCGCAGGTCGGACAGTTCCACCGACACGATCGTCAGGCCGAATTCGGCATTGCCGCTGCGCACCGCCCCGGCGATGCGTGCGACGGGAATATCCAGCAGTTCGAAGGCAATGGCGGGGCGGCGTTCGGACATGCGCTGCATGATCGTGGGCAGCACCGAATTGGCGATCGAGGGCAGGCAGGCAAAGGCCAGCCGCTTGGCCTTGCGCTGCGCGCCCGCGCGCACCGATTCATAGGCATCCTGCAGCGATTTCAGAAGCGCGCGGGCCTCGGGCAGCAGGCCCTGGCCCACCGCGGTCAACGATACCTCGCGGCTGGACCGGATCAGCAGGGCCGCGCCCAGATCTTCCTCGATCTTGCGCAGCCGGTGCGACAGCGCGGCCTGGCTAAGGTGCAGCGCCTCGGCGGCGCGCTGGAACGATCCATAATCGGCAATGGCCACGAAGGCCTCAAGACCAAGGTAATCGACGCGCATGGGGCGGGCTCCGTCCAGGGTGGTGCCAGCGTAACGGCACAGGCGCCGGGGGCAAGGGCATGATTCCGTCGATATTCCTGCCCGAAGGCATGGGCGATCTGGTGTTCCTGATCCTGGCGGCGACCAGCTTCGTCGCCTCGTTCATCACGGTGGCCTTCGGCATCGGCGGCGGCGGGGTGATGCTGGCGGTGATGGCCACGCTGGTCCCGCCCGCCGCGCTGATCCCCACGCATGGGATCATCCAGATCGGGTCCAATCTGGGCCGCGCGGTGCTGACCTTTGGCCATATCTTCTGGCCCGCGCTGCCCGCCTTCACGCTGGGGTCGGTGCTGGGCGCGGTCAGCGGGGGGATGGTCGTGGTGAACCTGCCGCCCGCCTGGGTGCAGATCGGCATCGGCGGCTTTGTGATCTGGTCGGTGCTGGGCCGCCCGCCGCGCGGGGTGCGCGACTGGCCGATTCTGGTGGGGGCGGTATCGACCTTCCTGACGATGTTTTTTGGCGCGACGGGGCTGTTCGTGGCCACCTTCACCAAGGCCCAGAACCTGCCGCGCCATTCGCATGTGGCCACCCATGCCGCGCTGATGACGGTGCAACATGGGTTGAAGACGGTGGTGTTCGGGCTTTTGGGCTTTGCCTTCGCGCATTGGCTGCCCTTCATCGCGGCGATGATTCTGGCGGGGCTGGCGGGCACGATGGCGGGCAAGCTGTTGCTGAACCGGATCGATGACCGCCGCTTTCGCCTGGCGCTGGATGTGGTGCTGGTGGTGCTGTCGATCCGGCTGATCCATGCCGGGGTCAGCGATCTGATGGCGGGTTAGCGCGCGCCGCCTGCGCCACATCGGCGGCAAAGGCGCGGGCCTCGGCCGGGGCGGTGCCCAGCATCCCTTCGGGTGGCAGGTCAAGATCGGGAAAGTCGCGCGCGACAAGCGCGGCCAGCGGCTGGCCCGTCGCCAGCGCCTGCTGGCACAGCGCGGTGATGCGGGCCTGCGCCTGGGGGCGGGGCATGTGGCGGGCCAGCGCAAAGCTGTAGGCTTCGGCATGGATCACGCCGCCGCCCGCGGCCAGCCCGCGCGCCATGGCGTCCGCTTCGGGGCGCAACCGGTCCGCCAGATCGACCGCCAGCGCCAGCGCCCGCCCGGTGGACATGCAGGCCTGCGGCAGGGTCAGCCATTCCACGAACCACGCCGCCCCATCGCGTTGCTGCCGGTGCAGGCCGGCGCCCTGCAACGCGCCCGCCAGCGCCGCCACCTGACGCGCCAGCGCGACCAGCGCGGATGGCCCCACCGGGTTTTCCTTTTGCGGCATGGTCGATGACCCGCCCGCCCCGGCGATCCGCACCTCGGCAATGCCCGATTGCGACAGCAGGATCAGATCCTCGGCCATCTTGCCAAGGCTGGCGGTCAGCCCCGCCATCCAGCCCGCCAGCGCCCCGATCCGGTCGCGTTCGGCATGCCAGCTGTGGCCCGGATCGGCCAGGCCAAGCGCCTGCGCCAGGCCCGCGCGCACCGCCCCGCCCCGTGGCCCCATCGCCGCCAATGTGCCAGCCGCCCCACCCAGCGACACCACCGCCAGCGACGGCGCCAGTTCGGCCAGCCGCGCCCGGTGGCGCAGGATCGGCCGGCCCCAGCCCGCCACCACCGCGCCAAAGCTGGTGGGCGTGGCGATCTGGCCATAGCTGCGCGCGGCCATCGCCAGATCGGCATGGTCCTGCGCCAGCCGCCCCAGCGCCGCCGCCAGCCGCCCCAGCCGCGCATCCCACAGCGCCAGCACCCGGCGCAGCCGCAGCGCCAGCGCGGTATCCATGATGTCCTGACTTGTGGCGCCCCAATGCAGGTATTGCGCATGATCGGGCGCCTGCATCGCCTTGCGAAAGGCCGCGACCAGCGCGGGCACGGGCACACCGTTCACCGCCGTTTCCGCGGCCAGCGCGGCGGGGTCGATCTGCACCTCGCGCGATGCGCGGTCGATGAAGGCCGCCGCCGGGGCCGGGATCAGCCCCAGCGCGCCCTGCACCCGGGCCAGCGCCCCCTCGACCAGCAGCATGGCGCGGATTTCGGCGCTGTCGGTGAACAGGGCGGCGGTGTCGTCATCGCTGAAAAGACCGCGATACAGGGCACTGTCGGCGGGGGCTGCGGGCATCGGGGATCGCTTTCAACTGGCGGGCGGGGTTTGCGCGAAAATCTGTTTGGCGATGCGGATCGCGTGATTGGCGCGCGGCACACCGGCATAGATCGCCACATGCAGCAGCGATTCGATCACATCCTGCGCGGTGGCACCGGTATTGGCCGTGGCGCGGATATGCATGGCCAGTTCCTCATCCTGACCCAGTGCCGCAAGCAAGGCAATGGTCAGCATCGATCGTTCGCGGGGCGAAATCGTGTCGCGCGACCAGACATGGCCCCAGGCCGCCTCGGTGATCAGGGTCTGGAAGGGCGCGTCAAGGGCGGTGCGCGCGGCCTCGGCCCGGTCGACATGGGCATCGCCCAGGACGCGGCGGCGGGTGGCCATGCCGGTGGTATAGCAGTCGGTCATCGGGCGTGCCTTTCGTGAACAGCGGCCTTGGGGGCGCGGGCCATGCATCCCGCGCCCCCGGTCGGCCCAGTCTGCCACGGCGGACCGGCGGGGGGAACCGCCGTTACCACGGGCCGGGCCGATGGCTTGTCCATCCGCCCGGCCCGTGGCAAGCGGTTTCGTATTCCGCCGCGGCTTGCTAGCATCGGCGAAATTGCAGGGGCCGCCGTGATCAAGATATTGCATACCGCCGACATTCATCTGGATTCGCCGCTGAAATCGCTGGCGCTGCGCGATGCGGACCTGCGTGAGGTGGTGCAGACCGCCACCCGCACCGCGCTGCGCCGGATCGTCGATGCGGCCCTTGCCGAGGGCGTGGCGGCGGTGCTGATCGCGGGCGATCTGTTTGACGGGGCCGAACGCAGCGCCAGGACCGCCGCCTGGCTGACCGGCCAGCTGGACCGGCTGCGCGCCGCCGGGATCGCGGTGTTCTACATCAAGGGCAATCACGATGCCGAAAACCCGATCACCGGCGAAACCAGCCTGCCCGACAATGTGCATGTCTTCGATGGCCGGGGCGGCAAGGTGCAGCTGGCCGACACCGGGATCTGGATCCACGGCGTCAGCTTCAGCGGCCGCCACGCCCCCGAAAGCCTGCTGGGCAAGTTTCCCGCCCCGGTGCCGGGGGCGGTGAACATCGCGATGCTGCACAGTTCGCTTTCCGGGGCGGCGGGGCATGATGTCTATGCCCCCTGCGCCGTGGCCGACCTTGCCGCGATGGGGTTCGACTATTGGGCACTGGGGCATGTCCACAAGCGCCAGATCCATGCCACCCGCCCCTGGATCGTGATGCCCGGCTGCCCGCAGGGGCGCGACATCGGCGAGGCGGGGCCGAAATCGGCCAGCCTGCTGCGTATCGGCGGGTCCGGGATTGCGGTGGACGAGGTGCCGACCTCGGCCGCGGAATTTCTGGATCTTGCGGTCGATGTCACCGGGCTTGAAAGCGACGATGCGATCCGCCAGCACCTGCGCGGCCGCCTGCGGGGGATGGCGGGTGATCTGCGGTCGGATGCGGGGCTGGTGCGGCTGACGCTGACGGGGACCAGCGCACGGATGTGGCACATCCTGCGCGATCAGGACAACTGGGACGAACTGGCGCGGGCCACCGCGCGCGACACCGGATCGCTGTGGATCGAAAAGGTGGGCTTCGACCTGCGCGCCCCCCGGGGCGGGGGTGCCGCCCTGTCGGCGGTGGATGAACTGGGCCGGCTGATGGACACCATCCGCCACGAACCCGGCTTTCAGGCCGAGCTGACCGCGACGATTGAGGCGATGATGGCCGAACTGTCCCCGGGCCGCCGCGCCGCGCTGATCCCTGATGAAGCCCGCGCCACCGCCCTTGGCCAGCATCTGGCCGAACGGGGGGCCGCGCGGATCCTGGCGGCGATGAAGGGGGCGGCGGAATGATGCGCCTGCGCCGCCTGTCGCTGGATCTGTTCGGGCATTTTTCCGGCAAGACCTATGATTTCGGGCCCCCCGACCCCGGCGCGCCGGATTTCCATGTGATCTATGGCCCGAATGAGGCTGGCAAGACCACCACGATGGAGGCCTTCCTGCGGCTGTTATACGGCTTTCCGCATCACGATGCCTATGGCTTCCTGCATCAGCGCAAGAACCTGCAGGTGTCGGGCATTCTGGATATCGACGGCCAGTCGCGCGCGCTGACGCGGTTGCCCACGCGGGCGGGGTCGTTGCTGGATGACACCGGCACCCCCCTGCCCGAGGCGGTCCTGCAGGCCCATCTGGGCGGTCTGGCCGAGGATGACTATCGCCAGCTTCTGTGCCTGGACGATGAAACCATCGAACGCGGCGGCCAGGACATCGCCAACAGCAAGGGCGACATCGGGCGGCTTCTGTTTTCCGCCGCGGCCGGCGTCAGCGACCTGACCGGCGTTCTGGATCAGATCCGCGCGCAGGCCGATGCGCTGTATCGCAAGCGCGCCAGCACCACCGAAATGGCCCGGCTGCGCAAGGATCTGGCCGAGGTCGAGGCGCGCATCAAGGCCGCCGATATCCCCGCCACCGCCCTGCGCAGGCTGCGCCAGGTACATGACACCGCCCGCCAGGCCGAAGCCGCGATCCGTGCGGGCCGCGATGATCTGCGCCGCCGCCATGCGCAGGAAACCGCGCGCGCCGCGGCGCTGCCGCTTCTGGCGGAAATCGCCGCGCTGGATGCGGATCTGGCGCCCCATGCCGATTACCCCGACCATCTGGACATCAACCCCGAGGATCTGGTTGACCTGCTGACCCGCCAGACCCGCGCCCGCGCCGGTCTGGACCGGCAGGCCGGGGACATCGCGGATCTGTCGCAAAGGCGCGCCGCGATCACGCGCCACCCCGACCGGCTGGATCTGCGGCGCCAGCTGGCCGATCTGGCGGATCTGCGCGCCCGCCACACCACCGCCGACAAGGACCTGCCCCGGCGGCGCAAGACGGTGCAGGACCATCTGGACCAGATGGCCCGGATCGCGCGCGATCTGGGCGCGGGTGATGGCACCGAGCCCGTCGCGCTGGTGCTGCCGCAGGCCGGGCTTGCCGAACTGGCCCGCGCGCGCGATGCCCGGCACATGGCGGCGCGCGCACGGGACGCGGCGGATGCAGAGGTCGCCGATTGCGCCGACCGGCTGGAACAGGCCCGCGCCCGGCTGGCCGCGCTGGATGCGGGGGCGCCTGCGGCCACCGGACTTGGCGCCATTCTGGCGCGATTTTCGGTCGATACGCTGGCGCCAGAACACGCCGCCGCCTGCCGGGCCATCGCCGATGCGCGGCTGCGCCTGCGCGAGGCGCTGGATGCCCTGGCCCTGCACGACCGCGCCTTTGACAGCCTGCCGCCCGCCCCCCTGGCCACCGACGCGGCCGAGGATCTGGCCGCGCGCCACCGCAGGTCGACCGAACGCCTGGCGCTGGCGCGCGATACGCGGGACGCGCGCCAGAACGAACTGGCCGCGCTGAGCGCGCAGATCGACCGCGCCACCACCGGGCAGGGCCTGGCGGATGATGCCGCGGCCGCCCAGCAGATCGCGCAGCGCGATGACCTGTGGGCTCGCCACCGCGCGGCGCTGACGGCGGACACCGCCGAAGCCTTTGCCGCGCAGATGGCACGGGTGGATGCCACCGCCGCCGCCCGGCTGGCGCGCGCCGCCGATCTGGGTCAGCTGCGGCACATGCAGCTGTGCCAGGCCGAGCTGGCCGAACAGCTGCGCCAGGCGCAGGACCAGACCGCCGCGCTGGAAGGCGCGCTGCATGATCTGGACCGCGCCGTGGCCGATGCCGCCCGTGCCGCAGGCCTGCCCGAAACAATCACCGCCCCGGCGCTGGCCGGCTGGCTGCGCAAACGCGATGAGGCCACGCGCGCACAACGCCTGCTGGACCATGCCCGGGCCGATCACACCCCGGTGCTGGATCAGGCCGCCCGCCTGCAGGATGCGCTGACCCCGCATGTGCCACTGGAAACCCCGGGTTTCGACGCGGTGGTCGCTGCGGCCCGGGCCATCGCCCGCGCGGAACAGGCCCATGAAACCCAGCGCGCCACGGCGGACCGCGCCTGCGCCGATCTGGGCGCGGAACTGGACCGGCGGATCGCCCGGCGTGACGATCTGGCCCGCGATCAGGCGGCCGCGGCGGACCACTGGGCCGCGCTGGTCACCCGGGTCTTCGGCACGACGCTGGATGCGGATACGCTGGATCGGGGCTTTGACGGGCTGCAGGCGCTGCGCGAGGTGGATCTGCAGCGGATCGGCGCGGACCGGCAGGTCCGGGCGATGCAGGCCGATCAGGCAGAGTTTGCCGACCGCATCGCGGCACTGGCCCGGGCCCATGGCATCGACCCCGGGCCCGCCCCTGATGCCTTTGCCGCGCTGCACGATCTGGCCGAGGCCGCGCAGCAGGCCGAAACCCTGCATGCCGATCTGGGCACAGCGATTGCCGATGCGACAGCGGCGCGCGACGATGCCGCGCGTACGCTGGACCTTATCGCGCAGGATGTCGCGCGGCTGGGCGCGATCTTTCCCACCCATGTGCCCACCGACACCCTGGCCGACCTGCGCCACGCCGTCGCCACCGCGCAAGAGGTGATCGAAAAACGCCGCCGCCGCGCCGCGCTGGTGGGGCAGGTCTGCGCGGGCCTTGGCCTGCCCGATCTGGCCGCCGCGCGTCAGGCCACCGCCGATTGCACCGCGCCGGACCTGGCCGCAACCATCGCCACGCTGGAGGCGGATCTTGACGCGATCGACAGCCAACTGGCCCAGGCGATCGAGGCACGCAGCACCGCCGCGCATGACCTTGGCCAGATCACCGCCGACAATGACGTGGCCGCGCTGACCGAACGCAAGGCCACGCTGGAGGCGCAGATCGAAGATGCCGCGCTGCGCTATCTGGAACTGGATCTGGGCCACCGGCTGGCGGACGAAGCGATCCGGCGCTATCGTGATGCCCACCGCAGCACCATGATGCAGGCCACCGAACAGGCCTTTGCCGCGCTGACCAATGGCGCCTACACGCGGCTGATGTCACAGCCGCAGGGCCATGGCGAGACCCTGCTGGCGGTGGATGCCGCGGGCAGCGCGAAACAGGCGCAGGACATGTCCAAGGGCACAAGGTTTCAACTGTATCTGGCGCTGCGGGCGGCGGCCTATGAACAGTTGGCCGCGCAGGGCGTCTGCCTGCCGTTCTTCTGCGACGACATCTTTGAAACCTTTGACGAGGATCGCACCCGCGCCGCCTGTGGCCTGATGGCGCGGATCGGACGGACGGGCCAGGCGATCTACCTGACCCATCACCGCCATGTCGTCGATATCGCGCGCGCAGCCTGTGGCAGCGGGGTCAGGGTGCACGAACTGGGCTAGGGCGCCGTCACAGCCAGCCCAGCAGCCGCCACCAGACCCAGTCCAGCGGCACCAGCGCCACCAGCGTGATCGCCGCCAGGGGCACGGTCACCCGCACGATATGGCGCATCTTTTCGCCCGACAGCTGCATCGCCAGGATCAGCGGTGCCAGCTGATAGGGAAAGACCGCGCTGGAAAAGCCCAGAACCTGCGTCATCAGCACCGCATCCAGCGTCATGCCCGTGGCATTGGCCAGATCCTGCGCCATCGGCGTCAGCACCGTGGGCACGCCGGGATTGGTGGTCACCAGCCCGGTCAGCAATGACAACGCCGACAGCGAGGCAAAGTTGACAAGGCTGCGCCCTTCCTGCAGCGGCAACAGGTCCTGCAGCACGCGGCCCACCACCGCCCCCAGCCCCGAGGCATTGACCAGCGCGCCCAGCCCCAGCGCCGCCGCCACGAACAGCACCATCCCGAAATCGACCGAGGCGTTGAAGTTCCTGGGCGCGATCACACCCACCCGGGGCAGCAGCAGCACCACCGCCGTGGCAATCCCGATCCAGGCGGGGCCGACGCCGTGGATCGTGTCGGTCATCCACAACAGAAGCGTCACCCCCAGCACCAGCGCCAGGCGCCATTGCGGCGCGGTCAGCGGGCCTGCGGGGGCCGTTGCCTCATGCGCCGTGGCGGCGATGCGTTCGGGGAACAGCATCACCACCAGCGCGATCGCAATGGCCGATTTCACCACCCCCAGCACCGGATAATGCAGTGCCAGATATGAGGTATAGGAAAATTCGACGCCATAGATCGTCTCGGCCGCGCCGGCCAGGATCATGTTGGGGATGTTCGAGGGCAGAATCGCAAAGCCGGGCATGTTGCACGCCAGCGCCAGCGCGACCGCAAGCCCGATGCGCCCGCGCGACCCCGCCTTCAGCCCCAGTTGTTCGGCCAGCGCCATGCCCACCGGCACCAGCACCACCGCGCGCCCCACCGAGGACGGCATCACAAAGCCAAGCGCCATCGCCACCACGGTCATCACCGCCACCAGCCGCAGGTAGCTGTGCCCGACACAGGGCGCCAGCACCCCCGCCAGCCGCGCGCCCAGCCCGGTTTCCCGGATCGCCGCCCCGATTACAAAGCCCGAAATGATCAGCCAGACCGCGGCAGAGCCAAAACCCGCAAAGATCAGGTCAGGCGGCGCCAGCCCGGAAATCAGCACCGCGCCGAAAAAGATCAGCGCGGTCACGAAGGGCGGCACCAGACCCGTGCTCCACAGCGCCAAGGTGACGACGATCACCGCGGCGCTGGCGCCAAGGGGTTGGGCCACCGGACCCAGCAACAGCCACAGCGCAAGGCCGCAGGCGGCCAGAAACAGATAACGCGACATGCCCCCGATCAGCATCGGTTCCCCTTTCCGTGGTGCAACGAACAGGCCCCGGGCTTGCCGGGGCGGCCGGTCCCACCTAAATCAGCGCGAAAGGCGTGAAAAGGAACTATCTTGCCAAAACATGTCGCCAATCCGCCAACCGCGCCCCGCAGCGCCCACAAGGGCGCCCACAAGCCCGCGGGCGATGGCGATGGCGCGCCGCGGCTGGATCCGGTGGACCTTGCCTATCTGCGCGATCCGGCCCGGCCCGTGCTGGCCCATGCCCGCGACCTGGCCGCCGGGTCGGTGGTGCCGCGCCACGCCCATCCGCGCGCGCAGCTGCTGCGCGCGGCCAGCGGGCTGTTGCGGATTGCCACCGAAGATGTGGTCTGGCTGGTGCCGCCGGGCTTTGCCGTCTGGATCCCCGGCGATGTCACGCATGAGGTCTGGATTGAAACCGATGCGCGGATGTCGAACCTGTATTTCGACCCCAGCGTCGCGGTGCGCCCCACTGCCACCTGCGAGGTTCTGTTCGTCTCGCCCCTGCTGCGGCTGGTGATCGAACGGATGCTGGAAGCCCCGGGCGCGGACCCGTTCCGCCATCTGGGCGCGGTGGCGCGCGATGAAATCGCCCGCGCCGGGGCCGCGCCGCTGGACCTGCCGGCAGGCAATGATCCGCGCCTGCGCCGGATCACGCGGCATCTGGGCCGCTTTCCGCAGGATGACCGCACCCTGCCCGAACTGGCGGCCGGGGCGGCGGCCAGCCCGCGCACGATCGAACGGCTGTTTCGCGCCGAAACCGGGCTGGGCTTTCGCCAGTGGCGCACCCGGGCGCGACTGATGCAGGCGGTGGCGCGGCTGGAACGGGGCGAAAGTTCCACCCGCATCGCCTATTCGCTGGGCTATCGCAGTGTCAGCGCCTTCGTGGCGGCCTTTCGCCGCGAATTCGGCCGCACGCCGCAGGCCTGGTTCCGCGACCCGGCCCCGGACTGAGACACAGGCGCGACCGAACCGTTGCAAGGGCCGGGCAATGAACGGTGCCCACGACCTGATGCAGGGGTTTGCCACGTTCCCTGCCCCGCCGGTTTCGTCGCCGGCCCTGCTGACCGCTGTTTCCGTTGCGCAAGCGCGAACCGGCGCACGGCACCGACCAGCCGCCACCGCGCGGCGCCCCTAACGTGCGGCGGCCTTCACCATGTCGATCAGCGCGGTGAACTGCTGGCCCAGCGGGTTGGTCCTGCGCCAGACCAGGCCGATGGTGCGTTCAGGCACCGGCGCGGGCAGGCGCGCGACCGACACCGGCGCGGTGCTGGTTTCGATCGCCACCGCCATCTGCGGGATCAGCGTGACCCCGATCCCCGCCCCCACCATCTGCACCAGGGTGGACAGGGAACTGCCTTCCATCAGGTCGCTGGGGGCGGTCGCGGACATCTTGCAAAACGACAGGGCCTGATCGCGGAAACAGTGCCCCTCTTCCAGCAGCAGCAGGCGCATGGTGCGCAGGGTTTCCGGGTTCGGCACCGGGCGCGCGGCGTCGGTAGCGGGGCGGACCAGCACGAATTCCTCGGTGAACAGCGGATGTTCGGCCAGCGAGGGTTCGGATACCGGCAGCGCCACGATGGCCACATCCAGCCGGCCTTCGTTCAGATCCTCGACCAGCTTGCCGGTCACCGCCTCACGCGGGCGCAGGTCAAGATCGGGAAAGCGCGCGCCCAGCACCTGGATCACCCGGGGCAGCAGATAGGGCGCGACCGTCGGGATCACCCCGATCCGCAACCGCCCCGTCAGCGGCCCGGCCGAGGCGCGGGCCAGATCGGCCAGATCCTCAATCGCGCGCAGGATCGCATGGGCGCGTGCGGCAAAGGCCTCGCCCGTCGCGGTCAGCCGGATCTGGCGCGCGCCCCGTTCGATCAGCGGCGTGCCCAGGATCTGTTCCAGTTCCTTCATCTGCAGCGACAGCGCCGGTTGCGAGATGGAACAGGCCTCGGCGGCGCGGCCAAAATGGCCGTGCTGGGCAAGCGCCTCAAAGTAGCGCAGGTGGCGGATCGAGATTTGATTCATAAAACTTTCATATCGCAGCGATTAGAAAATGAAAATTCTATTTATCAAACGCCTGTGCTATCCGTGATTCCAATCGACAGGGGGGCGCGGATCTGCGATCCCCCGAACGGTTCAAAGTTGTGACGTTTGATGGCCTTGGCCGGAGGAAAAGATGGACGGAAACGATATGAAAGCAACGGGCAAATGCCCCGTCATGCACGGCGCGAACACCGCGTCGGGCACCTCGGTGATGGATTGGTGGCCCAATGCGCTGAACCTGGACATCCTGCATCAGCACGACACCAAGACCAACCCGCTGAACGGCTTCAACTATCGCGATGCGGTCAAGGATCTGGACGTGGCGGCGGTAAAGGCGGACCTGACCGCGCTGATGACCGACAGCCAGGATTGGTGGCCGGCGGACTGGGGCCATTACGGCGGCCTGATGATCCGCATGGCCTGGCACGCGGCGGGGTCCTATCGCGTGGCCGATGGCCGTGGTGGCGCCGGCACCGGCAACCAGCGTTTCGCGCCGCTGAACAGCTGGCCGGACAACGCCAACCTTGACAAGGCCCGCCGCCTGCTGTGGCCGATCAAGAAGAAATACGGCAACAAGCTGTCCTGGGCCGACCTGATCGTCCTGGCCGGCAACGTGGCCTATGAATCGATGGGGCTGAAAACCTTTGGCTTCGCCTTTGGCCGCGAAGACATCTGGCACCCCGAAAAGGACGTCTACTGGGGTTCGGAAAAGGAATGGCTGGCGCCGTCCGACAGCCGTTACGAGAACGTCGAAGATCCCTCGACGATGGAAAACCCGCTTGCTGCCGTGCAGATGGGCCTGATCTACGTCAACCCCGAAGGCGTGAACGGCAACCCCGACCCGCTGAAGACCGCGCTGCAAGTGCGTGAAACCTTCGCCCGCATGGCGATGAACGACGAGGAAACCGTGGCGCTGACCGCCGGTGGCCACACCGTCGGCAAGACCCACGGCAACGGCCGCGCCGAAAACCTGGGCGCCAGCCCCGAGGCGGCAGATGTGACCGAACAGGGCCTGGGCTGGAACAACCACACCAGCCGCGGCATCGGGCGCGACACCGTGACCAGCGGCATCGAAGGCGCCTGGACCACCCATCCGACGAAATGGGACAACGGCTATTTCGACCTTCTGTTCAAATATGACTGGTGGCTTCAGAAATCGCCCGCCGGCGCCTGGCAGTGGGAACCGATCGGCATCACCGAGGAAGACATGCCGGTAGACGTGGAAGACCCGTCGATCCGCGTCAAGCCGATCATGACCGATGCCGACATGGCGATGCGTTTCGACCCCGCCTATCGCAAGATCGCCGAGCGTTTCCGCGACGACCACGCCTATTTCAGCGAAGTTTTCGCCCGGGCCTGGTTCAAGCTGACCCACCGCGACATGGGGCCGAACAGCCGCTACATCGGGCCCGAAGCGCCCGGGGAAGTGCTGATCTGGCAAGACCCGGTACCCGCGGGCAACGCGTCCTATGACGTGGTGTCGCTCAAGACCAGGATCGCGGCGTCCGGCCTGTCGGTTGCCGACATGGTTGCCACCGCCTGGGATTCGGCGCGCACCTTCCGCGGGTCGGACTATCGCGGTGGGGCGAACGGTGCCCGTATCCGTCTGGCCCCGCAAAAGGACTGGGAAGGCAACGAACCGGCCCGTCTGGCGCGCGTTCTGTCGGTGCTGGAACCGATCGCGGCGGCAACCGGCGCCAGCCTGGCCGATGTCATCGTGCTGGCGGGCAACCATGGTGTGGAACAGGCGGCCAAGGCCGCGGGCTTCGACATCGAGGTGCCCTTCGCGCCGGGCCGCGGTGACGCGACCGACGAGATGACCGATGCCGACAGCTTCAAGTGGCTGGAGCCCGTCGCCGACGGCTTCCGCAACTGGCTGAAAAAGGACTATGTCGTCAGCCCCGAGGAACTGTTGCTGGATCGTGCGCAGCTGATGGGCCTGACCGCGAACGAAATGACCGTTCTGATGGGCGGCATGCGGGTGATCGGCACCAACTTCGGCGGCACGGCGCATGGCGTGTTCACCGACCGCGTCGGCGCGCTGACCAACGACTTCTTCGTGACGCTGACCGACATGGGCTTCAAATGGGTGCCCAAGGCCAACAATCTTTATGAGATCGTTGACCGTCAGTCGGGCGCGGCCAGGTTCACCGCGACCCGTGTGGATCTGGTGTTCGGCTCGAACTCGATCCTGCGCTCCTATGCCGAAGTCTATGCCCAGGACGACAATGCCGAAAAGTTCGTGCAGGACTTTGTGGCGGCCTGGACCAAGGTGATGAACGCCGACCGCTTCGATCTGGCATGATCCGACATTGCCCCCCGCGCCACGGCGTGCGGGGGGTAAACCGATCCCCGGGGCCCGTGCGTGCGCGCATCCCGGCGTAACCCCGGCCCGTTTCGGCCGGGGTTTTTCGTTGCGCCGCGACGGCACGATCAAAAAGCCCTGCCCTGCCCGCCCTGCCCTGCCCCAAGGCCGGACAACAAAAAACCCGGCGGGGGAACCGCCGGGTTCGGATCATGTGCGCGCCGGATCAGACGCGTTCCAGCGCGATGGCGATGCCCTGGCCCACGCCGATGCACATCGTCGACAGCGACCGCCGCCCGCCCGTCGCCGCCAGTTCCAGCGCCGCGGTGCCGGTGATCCGCACCCCCGACATGCCCAAGGGGTGGCCAAGCGCGATGGCGCCGCCATTGGGGTTCACGCGCGGGTCATCGTCGGCGATGCCCAGCTGGCGCAGCGTGGCGATGCCCTGGGCGGCAAAAGCCTCGTTCAGCTCGATCACGTCGAAATCGGACTGCGCCAGCCCCAGCCGCGCCATCAGCTTCTGGCTGGCCGGCGCCGGGCCGATGCCCATGATCCGCGGCGGCACGCCCGCCGTGGCCCCGCCCAGCACACGCGCGATGGGGGTCAGGCCATGCGCCCTGGCCGCCGCGGCCGAGGCCAGGATCAGCGCCGCCGCACCATCGTTCACACCGCTGGCATTGCCCGCCGTGACCGAGCCATTGGCGAACAACGGCTTCAGTTTCGCAAGCGCCTCGGGCGTGGTGGCGCGGGGGTGTTCGTCGCGGTCCACGACCAGCGCGTCGCCCTTGCGCTGCGGGATGGTGACGGGGATGATTTCCGCCGCCAGCCGCCCGTTGGCCTGCGCCGCGGCGGCCTTCGCCTGGCTGGCCAGCGCCATGGCATCCTGCGCGGCGCGGCCGATGCCGTAATCATCCGCCACGTTCTGCCCGGTCTGAGGCATGGAATCGGTCCCATAGGCGGCATGCATCGCCGGGTTCACGAAGCGCCAGCCAATGGTGGTGTCATAAACCGCATTGTCGCGCGAAAAGGCGCTGGCCGCCTTGGGCATGACAAAGGGCGCCCGGCTCATGCTTTCGACGCCACCGGCGATCATCAGATCGGCCTGGCCCGCGGCAATCGCGCGCGCGGCCATCAGCACCGCATCCATGCCCGACCCGCACAGCCGGTTCACGGTGGTCCCCGTCACCCCCACCGGCAGCCCCGCCAGCAGAACCGACATGCGCGCGACGTTGCGGTTATCCTCGCCCGCCTGGTTGGCACAGCCATAGATCACATCGTCCACCGCCGCCCAGTCGACGCCCGCATTGCGCGCGATCAGCGCGCGCAGCGGCACCGCGCCCAGATCATCGGGGCGCACCGCCGACAGGCTGCCGCCATAGCGGCCAATGGGCGTGCGGATGTAATCGCAGATGAAAACCTCGGTCATGTCACAGCCCCGGAACGATAAGATCGGCGACCGGGCCGGGCGTCAGCAGATCCGCCCCGGTCAGGGATTGCAATTCGTCGAATGACAGGCCGGGCAGCTTTTCGCGCAGCACGAACCGCCCGCCTTCGATGTCGATCACCGCAAGGCTGGAATAGATCCGCGTGACACAACCCACCCCGGTCAGCGGCAGGGTGCAGCGGCGCAGCAGTTTCGGCTTGCCATCCTTGGTGACATGGTCGGTCATCACCGCCACGCGCCTGGCACCATGCACCAGATCCATCGCGCCGCCCACCGCCGGAACCCCGCGCGGGCCCGTGGACCAATTCGCCAGATCGCCGTTCTCGGCCACCTCATAGGCGCCCAGGATCGCCACATCCAGATGCCCGCCGCGCACCATGGCGAAGCTGTCGGCATGGTGGAAAAAGGCCGTGCCGGGCTTGATCGTCACGGCCTTCTTGCCGGCATTGATCAGGTCCCAGTCCTCGGCGCCCGGGGCCGGCGCCTCGCCAAAGCCAAGGATGCCGTTTTCGGTATGAAAGATCGCCTCGCGGCCCGGCGGCTGAAAGCGCGCCACCATTTCGGGAAAGCCGATGCCAAGGTTGACATAGGCGCCATCGGCAATGTCCTGCGCCGCGCGCCAGGCCATTTGCGTGGGGGTCAGTTTCACGGTCATTGCGCCACCTTCGGATAGACCGCGCGGGCGCGGTTCAGGTCTTCTTCCTGCGCGGGGTCGGGCACCTCGACCAGGGCTTGCACGAAGATGCCGGGGGTCACCACGGCTTCGGGGTCGATTGTGCCGGGGTCGACGATGCGCGACACCTGCACCACCGCATGCGCCGCCGCCATGCACATCAGCGGGCCAAAGTTGCGCGCCGCCATGCGATAGGTCAGGTTGCCCAGCCGGTCGCCCAAATGCGCCTTGACCAGCGCCACATCGGCCTTCAGCCAACGTTCCTGCACATAGGACCGGCCGTCGAATTCCGCCACCGGCTTGCCCGCCGCCAGATCGGTGCCATAGCTGGTAGGCGTGTAGAAGGCCGGTATCCCCGCCCCGCCCGCGCGGATGCGTTCGGCCAGCGTGCCCTGCGGCACCAGTTCCAGTTCGATCTTGCCCGCCTGATACAGTTCGGTGAACACCACCGGATCGGCGGAACGCGGGAAGGAACAGATCAGCTTGCGCACCATCCCCGCCTCGATCAGCGCGGCAAGGCCGACATGGCCGTTGCCCGCGTTGTTGTTCACCACCGTCAGATCGCGCGGGTGGCCGGTGGCCAGATAGCGATCAATCAGCGCATGGATCAGCTCGATCGGCGCGCCCGATCCGCCGAAGCCGCCGATCATCACGGTCATGCCATCCTGGATCCCCGCCACCGCCGCGGCAAGATCCGGCACAGTCTTGTCCATCTGCAATCCTCCTGTCGGCCCGGTTGGCGGCCGCAGCTTGGGGATAGGTGCACGGTGCCGTTGCGTCCAGCCAAAATGTGCGATATGGTACCTTTGTTCACATATCGCACAAATCCGGGGGGCCATGATCACCGAACGCGACATCATGGGGGGGCTGGCCAAGGGGCTGGCGGTGATTGAAACCTTCACTGCCGACCGCCCCCGCCAATCGATTGCCGAGGTCGCCGCCGCATCCGGGCTGGACCGCGCCACGGCACGGCGCTGCCTGCTGACGCTGGCCCATCACGGCTATGCCGATTACGACGGCAAGTTCTTTACGCTGACCCCGCGGGTGCTGCGGCTGGGCACGGCATGTCTGGCTACGATGCCGCTGCCGCAGATCGTACAGCCGTTGCTGGATGACCTGTCCGACCGGATCGGGCAAAGTTCATCGGTCTCGATCCTGGATGGCGCGGAAATCGTCTATGTCGCGCGGGCGGCGCAGCGGCGGGTGATGTCGATCAACCTGATGCCCGGATCGCGGCTGCCCGCGCATTGCACATCGATGGGCCGGGTGCTGCTGGCCGCCCTGCCCGAGCAGGCGGTGCGCGATCTGCTGGCGGCCCATCCGCCCGGGGCACGCACCCCGCGCACCCGCACCGACCCCGATCAGATCCTGGCCGAAATCGCCCGCGTCCGCGCCCGGGGCTTTGCCGTGATCGATCAAGAGGTTGAGACCGGCCTGTGTTCCATCGCCGTGCCCATCACCAACGCGCGCGGCCAGGTGGTGGCGGCGCTGAACGTCGGCGTGTCGGCCTTTACCATGCCCGCCGCCGATCTGCAGGCCGCCTTCCTGGCGCAGATGCAGGACGTGCAGGCCCGGCTTGCGGGGATGTTGCGCTAGGGGCCCAGATCGGGCTTGCGTTGCGCGCCACAAGCCGGGACAACGGGCCAGAGGGATTTCGGTCGGGGATCGCGATGGCAACGCTTCAGGCGCAGGCAGCGGGCAGAACGACATGGCTGGTTCTGATGGGGATCAGCCTGTGCCACATGCTGAACGATGTGATGCAGTCGCTGCTGGCGGCCATCTATCCGCTGCTGCGCGCGGAATTCGCGCTGGATTTCTGGCAGATCGGCCTGATGACCTTTGCCTTTCAGGTCACCGCATCGCTGTTGCAGCCGGTGGTGGGGCTGGTCACCGACCGGCATCCGCAGCCGATGTCGCTGCCGGTGGGCATGGCGATGTCGCTGGGGGGGCTGGTGCTGCTGGCCACGGCCGACAGCTATGCGCTGCTGCTGGCCGGGGCGATGATGATCGGGCTTGGGTCCGCCATCTTCCACCCCGAGGCGTCGCGCGTGGCGCGCATGGCATCGGGCGGGCGGTTCGGCACGGCGCAGTCGCTGTTTCAGGTGGGCGGCAATTTCGGCACCGCCATCGGCCCGCTGCTGGCGGCCTTCATCGTGGTGCCGCTGGGCCGGCCCAGCATCGCGTGGTTTTCGATCATGGCGCTGGTGGGCATCGTGGTGCTGTCGCAGGTGGGGGCCTGGTATGGCCGCTGGACGCGGGTCAATGCCGGACGCACGGGCGCATCGCGCACCCTGCCGCTGCCACGCCGGCGGGTGATTGGCGCGATCACGGTGCTGGCGCTGCTGGTCTTTTCCAAGAACATCTATACCGCCAGTATTTCCAGCTATTACACCTTCTTCCTGATCGAACGGTTTGGCCTGACCACCCAGCAATCACAGATGATGCTGTTCCTGTTCCTGGGCGCGATGGCGGCGGGCGTGATGCTGGGCGGCCCGCTGGGGGATCGGTTCGGCACACTGGGGGTGATCTGGTTTTCCATCCTGGGCGTTCTGCCCTTTACCCTGTTGCTGCCGCATGCCGATCTGTTCTGGACGGGGATTCTGTCGGTGGTGATCGGGGTAATCCTGTCCTCGGCCTTCCCGGCGATCGTGGTCTTTGCGCAGGAACTGGTGCCCGGGCGGGTGGGGCTGATCGCGGGGATCTTCTTTGGCTTTGCCTTTGGCATGGGCGGGATC
Organism: Pontitalea aquivivens; assembly: GCF_046507575.1. Classification (NCBI taxonomy): domain Bacteria; kingdom Pseudomonadati; phylum Pseudomonadota; class Alphaproteobacteria; order Rhodobacterales; family Paracoccaceae; genus Pontitalea; species Pontitalea aquivivens. The sequence continues at coordinate 39,773 of NZ_JBKFEY010000009.1, forward strand.
GCCGCCGCGGTGCTGGGGGTTCTGGCCGACCTGCGCGGCATCGGCTTTGTCTATGCGCTCTGCGCCTGGATGCCCGCGCTTGGCCTGCTGACCATCCTGTTGCCCCGCCGGCGCGAAATGATGGGCGCCTTCTGATCCACGGATCAGGCGGGGGCCGGCCGCAGTTCCTTCAGGATTTCCGCCGCCATCCGGCGCAGCGGCGTCAGGCTGGTTTCAATCGCCTTCGATGTGCTCATGGCGCTGGCGATCCAGATGATGGAAATACAGCCCAGCACCGCCCCGTCGCGCAGGATCGGCACCGCGATGGATGCCGTATGGGGCCGGAATTCCGCCCCGTCGCGGATGGCAAAACCCTTTTGCACCACATCGTGCAGCAAATGGTTCAGGCGGTCGGGGTCCAGAAACGGCAGATCCGCGGGTTCGCCCAGCCTGCGCACATGTTCCAGGATGATGTCGCGTTCACCAGGGCTGCAATGCGCCAGATAGGCCCGCCCCGCCGAAGACCGCAGCATCGGCAGCCGGTATCCGGTCATGCCCCGATCAATCGACAGGGGCGACCGGGCATGGGTGGTTTCCTGAATCACCATCGCGGCGTTTTCATGCACCGTCAGGTCCAGCGGCCACAACAGCTTCAGCGAATGGCGCGCAAAGATCGGCCCGGCCACCTGACAGATCTGCGAGGTGATCGCCGACCCATCCCCCAGCGCCGCCGCTAGCCGCGTCACCCGGACGCGGTTGGAACTGGCGGAAAAGGCGACGTAGCCTTCTTCCTCCAGCGTTTCCAGCAGGCGATAGACGGTGGGGCGCGCCAGGCCAAGCGCCTGGGCGATTTCCGACGGGCGCGATTCACCCATCGCATTCACATGGCGCAGAATGGCAAGACCGCGCGCAAGGGCGCGCACGGTCTCTTTGCGGGGCGGATCGGGGGCGTCGGTCATTGTGCCAGAATGTCACGGCCCGCCGGGGGGCGAAAGGGTCAGGCCTCGGCCTTGACCGGGTTCGACAGCGTGCCGATGCCGGAAATCTCAACCTCGCAGACATCGCCATCGCGCATCCACAGCGGCGGGTTGCGCCGCGCACCCACACCACCCGGCGTGCCCGACACGATCACGTCCCCCGGCAGCAGCGGCAGGATGGTCGAGCAATAGGCGATCAGCCGCGGGATCGCGGTGATCAGCAGATCGACCCCGGTATCCTGCACCACCTGCCCATTCAGGCGGGTCTGCAGATGCAGTTTCGTCGGATCGGGGATTTCATCGGCCGTCACCATCCAGGGACCAAAGGCACCCGTCGCAGCAAAGGTCTTGCCCGGCATGAACTGATGCGTGTATTTTTGCCAATCGCGGACGGATGCGTCGTTATAGCAGGCATAGCCCGCGACATGATCCAGCGCCTCGGCCTCGGGAATGCGGCGGCCTTCCTTGCCGATGATCACGGCCAGCTCGCCCTCGTAATCGAATTCATCCGATTCCAGGGGCTTGATCAGCGCCGCGCCATGGCCGATCTGGCTTCCGGCGTAGCGGGCGAACAGCACCGGGTTCGTGGTCTCGGTCCGGCCGGTTTCCTGCACATGCGCGTGATAGTTCAGCCCCACGCAGATGATCTTGTCGGGGTTCGGGATCACGGGCGCATGGTCCACCGCGTCAAAGGCGTAATCGGCGGGTTCACCCGCCAGCGCAGCGGCGCGGCCCATGTCGCCTGCGGCCAGGAAATCGCGCAAGGTGACCTCGGGCAGGCGCTTGCCCAGATCGACGATACCGGCGTCGGTCACAAGGCCATAGCTGGCGCGGCCGTCTTTGGAAAAGGAACAAAGTTTCATGGGTCAGACCATCTCCGGTTCAGGGGTAGGGATCGGGGCGGGCAGGACGCGGGCCAGCAGGTCCTGCAGCCCGGCCCGTGTATCGGCGCCGCCCAGGGTGTGCCGATCCGGGCGCAGCACGGTCGCGCGCGCGCCCAGACGTTCAAGATGCGCCGCAGCGTCGGGCGCGGTTTCGGTGGTGACCAGCGCCACACCGTCGGGCAGGGTCAGGCCCTGGGCCAGATCCGCATCGGCCACCACCACGAAACGATGCGCGAAGGCGCGGTCCATCAGCCGGCCATCGGCCAGACAGGGCTGGCCGAACAGCCGCCCGGCCAGCGGCCCATGGCCCAGCCCCGGCCCGATCGGCGGCGCGATCGAGGCCATCCGCGCCGAACCATCGCCCACCGGCAGGGCCGCGCGCAGCGCCGCCTCGGTGCCGCAGGTGTTGATCAGCCCGCCCAGCCGCACCGCGGTCTGGATATATTCGCGCGCATTGGGCTTGCGTTCGGATTCATAGCTGTCCAACAGCGCCTGCGCCGCGTCGCCCGTGACCTTGCCCTGACACAGCAGCGCCAGTTTCCAATACAGGTTGGCCACATCGCGCACGCCCGCGCACATGCCCTGCCCCATGAAGGGCGGAGTCTGGTGGCAGGCATCGCCCGCCAGGATCAGCCGCCCGCGCCGCCAGTCATCGGCGACCAGCGAATGGAACACATAGACCGCCGTGCGTTCCAGCCGCGCCTCATCGGGGCGCAGCCAGGGCGACAGCAGGTTCCACACCGCCTCGGGCCGGGTGATGGCATTGGGGTCTTCGCCCTCCAGCACGGTGATTTCCCAACGCCGGCGCAGGAAGGGACCGCGCACATAGGTCGCGGGCCGCGCCGGGTTGCAATACTGGATCGAATGGTCGCCCAGTTCCGGCTTGTCCTGGTTCAGGATCACATCGACCACCAGCCAGCGTTCGTGGAAGCCGTAATCCTCCATCCCGGTGTCGATGAACCGCCGGATCAGCGACCGGGCGCCATCGCAACCCACCACATATTTTGCCCGCAGCTGCCGCACCCGCCCGCAGGACATGTCTTCATAGCGCAGATGGACGTGATCGCCCCGATCCTCGACCAGAAACACATCGCAGCGGGTGCGGACGCTGACACCGGGCCGCCCGGTCAGATCGTCGCGCAGGATCTTTTCCAGATCCGGCTGGTGAAAGCGGTAATTCGCGCGCCAGCCCTGCGGGCCGGTGCCCTGCGGGCGCGGCCAGTCCAGCAGCAGCTTGCCCCCGGGATCCACAAAGCGCATGCCGGGGTGACAGGCGGTCAGCGGTTCGATCTTTTCGGCCACCCCGATCCACTGGAAAACCCGCATCACCTCGGCGTCGAAATGCACCGCGCGCGGCAGGTGATAGGCGGCGCTTTCGCGTTCCAGCACCGCCACCTTCAGCCCGCATTCCCCCAGCAGATGCGCCAGCGTGGCCCCGGCGGGGCCATAACCGACGATCGCAACGTCAAACTCTTCCTCGGTCTGCGCCATGTCCTGACTCGTCATCCCCGGCCCCCCTGTTTCGCCAGTTCCCCGAACAGCCACGGGCAATCCGCCATCGGCGGCGACCGGCGCCCGCGCGCCGCCGCATCCAGCCGCATGTCGCGCAGCCGTTTGCGCCCGCCCTCCTCGGTCAGGTAAAGCCGTTCATGGCCCCAGAAACTTGGCCCGTCGCGGGTTTCATGCGGTTCCCAGGTCGCGGGGTCGATCTGCCGCCCGCCCCAGCCGTTTTCGACAAAGAACCCCGACGGCGAATGCGCGTAATAGGACGTCATGTAGTCATTGGTGTGCCGGCCCAGCGTATAGGCCACGCGCCCCTCTTCCAGCTGCGCCAGGTCATAGCCCTGCCCCAGATCGTCCAGGTTCTGGAATTCGACCATGAAATGGTGGAACCCCGCCTGCCCCGACCCCACCATCGCAAAGCTGTGGTGGCGGTTGTTCACATGGAAGAAATACAGCCCATAGGGCACCAGCCCGTAATCCGAAACGTGGAAATCCAGCAGGTCGCGGTAGAAGGGCAGCATCACGGTGATGTCCTTCACATGCAGCACCGCATGGCCCATGCCCAGCGGCCCCGTGTTGAACCCGTCGATGGGCCGGCCCGGCACGAAGGGGTCTGATGCGATCATTGGCCCGTGGAACAGTTCCACACGGTTGCCCATCGGGTCTTCGAACCAGATCAGATCGGCCACAAAGCGCCGGTCGGCCAGTTCGCGCGACCCCAGGTGCACGACCACCCCCGCCACCTCCAGCCGCGCGGCATAGGTGTTCAGGTCGGATTTGTGGTCAACCTCCCAGCCCATGAAGGCCAGCGTGTCACCCGGTTCATCCGACACCAGAAGCCGCTGCATCCGGTCATCCATGCGGAAGGCCAGCGCCTTGCCGCCACGGTCGATCTTTTGCATCCCCAACAGTTTGCCCGCGAAATCCGACCAGTCCTCCAACTTGTCAGAGCGCACGCCAAGATAGCCCAGTGCCGAAATCGCCATGGTTCGCATCCTTGTTTCGTGATGTTTGGCCCGCTTTGGCGCAGCCCCGCGCCGGACCCAAGGGGCAGCCCCCTGCCCGTCCATCAGGCGGACAGGGGATCGTGTCAGTTCGCCGCCGCGTCAGCCGCAACCGCAACGGCGCGGTCCAGAACGGCGCGCGCCGCCGCCGGATCGGCCTGATCGGCGACCCAGGCCCCGGGCGCGGTGGCCAGCGCGGCCATCCAGACCGCGGCGGCCTCGCCTTCCTGGTCGATGAAGGTCACCTTGCCCGCATCGCGGAACCCCTGTTCCAGCGCGGCATCGGCAGCATCGACCACACCCGCGACCCATTCCGCCGCCGTGCGGCCCGACATCGCGTCGATCACGGCGCGGTCGGCCTCGGGCAGGGTGTCATAGGTGGCCTTGTTCATCAGGATCGCCATCGGCGAGGCGGTGATGCGCGTGGTGGTGACAGTCGGGGCCACCTCATCCAGGCGGAAGGTCTTGTAGGCGTCAAACACCCAGACCGCACCCGACACGACACCGCGTTCCAGGTTTTCATAGACCTGCGGCGCGGGAATCGACACGCCCGACGCGCCCATCATCGCCAGCAGCTTGGTACCAAAGGGCGACGGCGTGCGCAGCTTCAGCCCCTTCAGATCCGCAGGTTCATCCGCACCTTCGCCCGTCATCAGCAGGCGATAACCCGGCGTGGTGAACAGCGCGATGATCTTGTAATCGGCGTATTCCGCCGCCAGCGCCCCATCATCGGCCAGCGCATTCAGCACCGCCGTGCCCTGCGTTGATGTCTGCGCGATGCCCGGCACCTCGACCACGCCCGACATCGGGAACAGCCCCGGCGTATAGGTCGGCACGACCAGCGCGATATCGGCCACCCCGGCCCTGACCAGTTCGGCCTGCGCGGGCGGCGCGCCCAGCATCGAACCGGGATACAGCTTGAAGGCGTTGCCATCCGACAGCCTGGGGTTCACCTGGTCGATCCAGGCCTGCAGGATCTGCGCCGAATAAAAGCCCTGCGGCGGCTCGAACGAGGACACGCGCATTTCCCGCGCCTGCGCGCCCGAGGCGGCGATCAGGCCAAGCGCAGTGCCGGCAACAAGGCGTTTCAACATGGTCATAAGGCATCTCTCCCCAGGATTACGATTGTCAGAAGGCATTTTGCGGCAGCCACAGCACGATGGCGGGCACGGCAATGATGATCAGCACGCGGATCAGATCGGCCAGGACGAAAGGCGTGACCCCCTTCCACAGCTCGACCATCCGGATTTCGGGGTTGGTGGTTTTCAAAACAAACAGGTTCATCCCCACCGGCGGCGTGATCAGGCCCATTTCCACGACCATCACCGCAAAGATGCCGAACCAGACCAGGTCGATCCCCGCCGCCTGCGCCACCGGCACGAACAGCGGCACCGTCAGCAACAGCATCGCAAGGCTGTCCATCAAGGTGCCAAGCACCAGATAGATCGCCAGCATCATCAGGATCACCGTCAGCGGACTGTCCAGCACACCCGCGAACATGGACGTAAGCGAGAACGGCAACCCCGACAGCGCCAGGAAGAAGTTGAACAGATTGGCCGCGATCAGCACCAGATACAGCGCCCCGCAGGTCAGCGCGGTATCCATCGCCGCCTCCAGGAACCCCGCCCAGGACAGGCGGCGTGACAGGACGCCATAGGCCAGCACCACGGCCGCGCCGATTGCGGCGGTTTCGTTGGCGGTGAACAGCCCGGTGTAAAGCCCGCCCATGATCAGCCCGAACACCCCCAGCGGCGGCAACAATTCGCGGGTGGCCGCGCGCCGTTCGGCCCGGTCGGCGCAGGCGCGTTCCGGCGCGGCCTGCCAGCCAAACCGGATCGGCAGCCAGACCGCCAGCGCATAAAGCGCCACGGCAATCAGGATCGGCCCGGCGGTGGCCAGCAGCATCGCCCGGATCGATTGTTCCGCGATGAAGGCATAGATCACCAGCACCGTGGACGGCGGGATCAGGATGCCCAGCGTGCCGCCCGCCGCGACCGTGCCCGCCGCCAGCGCATTCGAATAGCCCGCCGCGCGCATTTCCGGCAGCGCGATCCGACCCATCGTCGCCGTCGTTGCCAGCGACGACCCGGAAATCATCCCGAACCCCGCAGACGCGCCGATGGTCGCCAGCGACAGCCCGCCCCGGCGATGCCCGATCAGCGCGCTCATCGACCGGTAAAGTCGGGTCGAGAGCCCCGATTGCGCCGCCAGATTGCCCATCAGCACGAACAGCGGCAGCATCGTCAGCGTGTAATTCGTCAGGCTGTCCCAGATCGTGGTGGCGCCGATGGTCGCGGCGGCACTGGCCCCAAGGATCATCGCGGCGCCGCCCAGGCCCACCAGACCCAGCGCCACGGCAACCGGAATTTCCAGCAGGATCAGCGCGATGGCTACGGCAAAGCCAAGCCCGCCCATCATCAGACCGTCAATCATGGGGGCGGGCCTTTCTCCATTCAGACCACAGACCGGCAACGGCGGCCAGCAGCGACAGGCCAAGACACACCGCAACAAGACCCAGCAGCACCGGCATCGGTAGCCCCAGATCGCGTGAGGTTTCGGGCGACCCGATCTTGGCCAGCGCATTACCCGCCATGACCCAGAACAGCACCGCCGCAAACACCACCGCGCTGGCCGCGCCCAGCCGCGACAGCGGCCTGCCAAAGCGGTTGGGCATCAGTTCCGACAACAGCCGCGCGGTCACATTGCTGCGCAGGCCATAACAGACCGGCATCGCCAGCAACGCGCCCAGACCGATCGCGAACGACGTCAGTTCAATCGCCGCAGGCACGTTGCGCCCGGCCAGCCCGCGCAGCGCGACATCCACCACCGTCACGCCCGCGCCCAGGATGAAACACCCAGCCGAAGCGTAAAGCAGCGCCGAAATGGCGGCCGAACGTGCCTTGCCGGTCATGCCCGGCCCCCCGCAAACGCGGTCCGGCCCCGGCGGGCCGGTGTGATCGTGATATCCGAGCGCATGATTTCTCCCCAATCCGCGGCTCTGTCTCCCGCCTGCATCCTTGGCGGATCGGGGCGGCGATTGCATCCGCGAATGGCGCGGCGTCCGCCAGGCGGACAAATCAATCGACCGCAGCCAAGGCCCCTTGCACCTGCCCGGCGCAAACGGTCAAGTCCCCGGCAGGAACCCCCACAGAAAGGCCGCATGATGATTTTGTTCCACTCGCCCGGGTCGTGTTCGCTGGGCATCCGGATCATTCTGGAAGAAATCGGGCGCCCCTATGAAACCCGCGTCATTGACCTGAAGACGGGGGCGCAGCGCCAGCCCGACTATCTGGCGCAGAACCCCAAGGGCAAGGTGCCCGCGCTGATCCGCCCCGATGGCAGCCTGCTGACGGAATTCCCCGCCATCGCGCTGTGGCTGGCGCGCAGCGCGCCGGCGGCGGGCCTGCTGCCCGAAGGCCTTGAACCCGAGGTCCGGGCGCTGGAATTCATCGACCATATCGTCGCCAGCCTGCACATGCGCGGCGCGACGCTGGCGATGCTGCCGCAGAAATTCACCACCAATGCCGCCGCGCAGGACGACATCCGTGCCCATGGCCGGGCGGTGCTGCAGGCAGGCTATGACGTGCTGGCGGAACGCGTGCGGGGCGGCGGCTACATGCTGGGCGGCTATTCCATCGCCGATGCCGCGGCCTTCTATCTGCTGGGCTGGCATGACCGCGCGGGCCTGACGCTGCCCCCGGCGCTGACCGATTATATGGCGCGCATGGCCGCGCGCCCGGCGGTGCAGCGCGCACTGGCCTAGGCGAACACCCCCGGGGTGCTGCCCCGGGGGTTGCCAATTGGCAAGCGCCTAGCCCCGATCGGGAAGGACGGTTGACGCGGTGGTGTCGCGCTTGGCGCGGTCTTCGTCGGGCTGGCGGCCTTCGACCAGATAGATCACCTGTTCGGCAATCGTGGTCACATGGTCGCCCATCCGTTCGATGTTCTTGGCCACGAAATGCAGATGCATCGCCGCGCTGATCGAACGCGGGTCTTCCATCATATGCGTCAGCAAGGTGCGGAACAGCGAATTGTAGATCTGGTCCACTTCCTGATCGCGGTCGCGCAGGCGGCGCGCGGCGACCGTATCGCGGGCCTGATAGGCGGCCAGCGTTTCGTTCAGCATCGCCTCGACCACCGCGCCCATGCGGCGCAGCGTGCCGGTGGTGGTGCCCACCGGGTCCACATCGGCCAGCGCCCGCGCGCGTTTGGCGATGTTCTTGGCGTAATCGCCAATACGTTCCAGGCTGGCGGCGATCTTGATCGCGCCCAGCACAAGGCGCATGTCACCCGCGGTCGGCGCGCGCAGCGCGATGATGCGAGCGGCCTCATCGTTGATCAGCTCTTCCAGACCATCCAGCGCGGCATCGCCCTGGCGGACCTGTTCGGCCAGCGCCGCATCGCGGGCATCCAGCGCGCGCAGCGAATCGTGAATGGCGGTTTCCGCCAGCGCGCCCAGCCGCTGCACATGGGCCAGCACCGCCGCCAGATCGCGGTCAAAGGCGGACATGATATGATCTTCGTGCATAAAATTTCCCTTCAGGCAATCTGGCGGGGGCGCGCGGCCCCGATGGCAGGTGTCGGCATTACCAGCGGCGTTCGAACCTGCGGCGCAGGAAGATGGCCAGCGCGTTCATCGCGATCAGAAAGACCAGCAGCACGATGATCGCCCCCGAGGCACGTTCCACAAAGCCCGGGTCGCCACGCTGGGTCCAGTTATAGACCTGCACGGGCAAGGCCGAGGCGGGATCGAACAGCCCCTCGGGCGGCGCGCCGGGGAAATCGCGCACAAAGGCCACCATGCCAATCAGCAGCAGCGGCGCGGTTTCGCCAAGCGCCTGCGCCAGCCCGATGATCGTGCCTGTCAGGATGCCGGGCATCGCCAGCGGCAGCACATGGTGGAACACCGATTGCATCCTGGACGCGCCCACCCCCAGCGCCGCATCGCGGATGGACGGCGGCACCGCCTTCAGCGCGGCGCGGGTGGAAATGATGATCGTCGGGATCGTCATCAGCGTCAGCACCAGCCCGCCCACGACCGGCGCCGATTGCGGCAGCCCGGCAAAGTTGATGAAGATCGCCAGCCCCAGGATACCGAACACGATGGACGGCACCGCGGCAAGGTTGGCGATGTTCACCTCGATCAGGTCGGTCAGGCGGTTGCGGGGGGCGAATTCCTCAAGGTAGATCGACGCGGCCACGCCGATCGGCAGCGACAGCACCAGCACCACCAGCATCATGTAGAACGAGCCCAGGATCGCCACGCCCAGGCCCGCGGCCTCGGGGCGCTGGTCGGACGCATCGGGCATGGTCAGGAAGCCCGGGTTGAAGGCCAGCCGCATCAGGCCCGCATCGCGCATCCGGTCGGCCAGGGCCAGCTGTTCGGGCTTGACGTTGGAATCCAGCTGCGCGGATTCCAACGTGACACGGCCCTTGTAATAGCCATCCACCCGCCCCGTTGCCAGCGCGCGCACGGTGATGGTCTGGCCCACCAGACCGGGATCGGCAAGCACCCGGTTGCGCAGCTGCGCCGCCGCCTCTTGCGACAGAAGGCCGGTGACATCCTTGGCCGAAAGGCCCGCGGTGTCGATGCCCGCATCGGCCAGCGCCTGCGTCAGCGCCGCGCCCAGCACGCCGGCATAGCCGATGGTGGTGACCTTCTTCATCACCTCGATGTCGCGGGTGCCGGATTTGTCCAGCCGCAATTCGACCAGTTCCACCGGGAATTCGATCACCGTCTGGCGAAACGCGCCGACGCCCGTGCCCAGCACCGAGGTCAGCAGCCAGATCAGCGCCGCCATCGCCACGCCGATCGCCGTAAAGCCATAGGCGCGAAAGCGCGCCTCGGCGGCATTGCGGCGGCGGGTGCGGGCATCGGGCTGCAGCAGCGATCCGTGACGGCGGGCGGGCGCATCGGCCCCGTTCAGGCTTGCGTCGGTCATTCGTACTGTTCCCGGTATTTGCGCACGATATAAAGCGCCAGAACATTCAGCCCCAGCGTCATCACGAACAGCGTCAGGCCAAGGGCAAAGGCCACCAGCGTTTCGGGGCTGGCGAATTCGGTATCGCCGGTCAGCTGGCTGACGATTTTGACGGTCACGGTCGTCATCGCCTCAAAGGGGTTCAGCGACAGTTTCGCCGCCGCCCCCGCGCCCATCACCACGATCATGGTTTCACCGATGGCGCGGCTGGCGGCCAGCAGGATCGCCCCCACCACACCGGGCAGCGCGGCGGGCAGCACCACCAGCCGGATCGTTTCGGACGGCGTGGCCCCCATACCCAGCGACCCGTCGCGCAGGCTTTGCGGCACGGCATTGATGATGTCATCGGACAGCGAGGATACGAAGGGGATGATCATGATCCCCATCACGATGCCCGCCGTCATCACCGAGGATGACCCGCTGCCAAGCCCCAGCGGCTGGGCAAAGTAATCGCGCAGCATCGGCCCCACCGTGACCAGCGCGAACAGGCCATAGACGATGGTGGGGATACCGGCCAGCATCTCGATCAGCGGCTTGGCCAGGGCGCGCATCCGCCGCCCGGCATATTCCGACAGATAGATCGCCGCCATAAGCCCCACCGGAATCGCCACCAGAAGCGCGATGAAGGACACATACAGCGTGCCCCACAGCAGCGGCCAGATCCCCAGATCCGACCCGCCGCGGAACTGCGGGTTCCAGGTCAGGCTGAAAAAGAAATCGCGCGCGGGGTAAAGCTGAAAGAAGTTCCAGGTTTCAAACACCAGCGACAGCACGATCCCCACCGTGGTCAGCACCGCCACCAGCGACGACCCGATCAACAGTGCCAGGACAAAGGTTTCCGACACGTTGCGCGCGCGGAACCGTGCCGTGACCCGGCGCAGCGACAGCAACAGCCCCGCCAGCGCCACCCCGATCACCGCGACCGTCATCGCAAGGCGCGCGGTGGCGGACATCGCGCGGTAGCGTTCCGCCGCCGCCAGCACACCGGGGCGGATATCGGATGCCAGCGCCACGCCCACCCCGGCCATCCGCGCGCGCAGATCGGCGGGGTCGGCATCCGGCCCGGGCGCGGCACCGCGCGCGACCAGCAGATCCAGCCCGGCCGCCAGACGGCGCACATCGGCCATCACCAGCTCCGCCGAGGCGGATTGCGCCACATCTTCGGCCGACAACAGGGATTTGACGTTGTTTTCAATGAAAACCGGCTGCACCAGCAGCCAGACCGCCATCACCAGCAGCGCCGGCACGGCGGTGAACAGAAACACGGTCTGACCGTAATGGACGGGCAGCGAATGCAGGCGGCGGCGATCGCCACCGGCGCTTTGCATGGCGCGGGCACGGCCTGCGGCAAAGCCCATCCCGGCAAGGACAATCACGATAAGGGTCAGAAGGCCGTTGCCCATGGGTCATTCCACCAAAAACGGGAATGGGCGGCGCCCGAAGGCGCCACCCGGGGGACAGATCAGTTCAGCGGGCCCATGACCACTTCGTCGGCCACGGCCTGCTGGGTCGCGGCCAGTTCCGGGTCGGACACCAGGCCATAGGCGGCCAGCGGGCCATCGGGGCCGGCCATGTCATCGGACACGAAGAATTCGACGTATTCCTTCAGCCCCGGGATCACGCCCAGATGCGCCTTCTTGACGTAGAAATACAGCGGACGCGACACCGGATAGTCACCCGCCGCGATCGATTCGACGGTGGGGACCACGCCGTCCATCGTCGCCACACGCAGCTTGTCGGTGTTGTTCTGATAGAACGACAGACCGAACACGCCGATGCCGTTCTTGTTGGCATCCACGCGGGCCAGGGTTTCGGTGTAATCGCCGTCGATGTCGATCGACGCGCCATCGGTGCGCAGCGCCATGCACTTCTTTTCGGCGGCTTTTTCATCGCCACCGGCGGCGGCGGCGAACGCCTCCAGCGCGCCGGTCGCCTTGCAGCCCGCCAGGATGACCTTTTCGTCGAACACTTCGCGGGTGCCGTGCTTGGTGCCCGGGATGAAGGCCAGGATGTCCTGCGCGGGCATCGCGGCGTTCACATCGGCCCAGGTCTTGTTCGGGTTGGCGACGACGGCGCCGTCTTTGACGACCTCGGCGGCCAGGGCGTTGAACCAGTCGGCGGGGGTAAAGGCGAATTCCGCGCCGTTGATGTCGCTGGCAAAGACGATCCCGTCATAGCCGAAGCGGACCTCCATGATTTCGGTCACGCCGTTCCGGGCGCACAGGTCGATGTCCGACTGCTTGATGCGCGAGGACGAATTGGCGATGTCGATGGTGTTTTCGCCCACGCCTTCGCACAGCTTCTTGCGGCCCGCACCCGAACCGCCCGATTCGACAACCGGGGTCGGGAAATCGAAGTTTTCGCCAAAGGCCTCGGCGACGATGGTGGCATAGGGCAGCACGGTTGACGAACCGGCGGTCTGCACGTTGTCGCGCGCAGCAGCGGCCCCGGCGGACACGGCCAGCATCGCCAGCGCGGAAACGGAAAGCTTCATCGGGTTCATGGATCACTCCTGACAATCGGGATGGGTCACGATCGACCTCAGGCGACCTGTTACGTCTGTTGCGTGACACTTCTGCTTCATCCATGTGACAGGCGTGTGACAATTTGCGCCCCCGGTGGAATTGATGCGGGGCGCGCGCGCGGGGCCCGGGGCGAAACCGGCACGGCGCGCAGCGCGTATCGGGACGGTGGGGGCTGGCTGGTCACGGCCAAGCCTGTCATACCGAAGCCACCGATTGGACCTGCGAAACCCACTGGATGCGCCGCATGAAGATCCTGTTCGACGAAGGCCCGCTGGGCGGCGGCACGCTGTTTGACGCGCCGGTGCGGCTGATCCGGGCCGATGGGCCCGACCAGGTGCCCGAGGCCCTGGACCAGATTGCCCGCGCCCAGGCCGAAGGCCACTGGCTGGCGGGCTGTTTCAGCTATGAACTGGGCTATTGCCTGACAGAACGGCTGGCGCCGCTGCTGCCGCGGGAACGGCGGGTGCCACTGATCCTGATGGGGGTGTTTGGCGGTTGCCGCGCCCCGGCGCCGGATGCGCCGGCGCCCGTCTTTCTGTCACCGCCCTGCCCGGCCTGGGACAGCGCGCGCTATGGCGTGGCCTTCGACCGGGTGCGCGATTACATCGCCGCGGGCGATTGTTATCAGATCAACCTGACCTTTCCGCAGACCCTGCGCGCCACGGGCACGCCGGATGCGCTTTATGCCGCGCTGCGCCGGGTGCAACCCGTGCGCCACGGCGCGCTGGTCGATCTGGGCGGGCCGGTGATTCTGTCCCGATCGCCGGAATTGTTCTTTGCCGTCGATGCGGACGGCATGATCGAAACCCGCCCGATGAAGGGCACCGTGGCGCGCGGCGCAACGCCCGGGGCGGACAGGGCCGCGCGCGACTGGCTGGGCGCGTCGGAAAAGAACCGGGCGGAAAACCTGATGATCGTGGATCTTTTGCGCAACGACCTGTCGCGGATCAGCCGCGTCGGCTCGGTCCGGGTGCCGCGGCTGTTTGAGGTGGAAAGCTATGCCACCGTGCATCAGATGACCTCGACCGTGCGCGCGCAGCTGTTGCCCGGCACCAACCTGCCCGCGATCCTGCACGCGCTGTTTCCCTGCGGGTCGGTCACCGGCGCGCCCAAGATCCGCGCGATGGAAATCATCCGCGAACTGGAACCCGCGCCCCGCGATGCCTATTGCGGGGCGATCGGCTGGGTGGCGCCCGATGGGCGGATGTCGTTCAACGTGGCGATCCGCACGCTGACCCTGCATGACGATGGCGAGGCGGTGCTGAACGTCGGTGGCGGCGTGGTGCATGACAGCACCGGCGATGCCGAATATGCCGAGGCGCTGTTGAAGGCCGGTTTTGCCCGCCTGCCCGGCTCCGACCTATTTGGGCCAGACCTTCAGGTGATCGAGACGCTGGGCAGCGATGGGCAGGGGGGCTTTGTCCGGCTGAATCTGCATCTGGACCGGCTGCGGGCAAGCTGTGCGCGGCTGGGCCTGCCGCTGGACATGGGCGCGGTGCGCGCGGCGCTGGCCGATGTGCCCCGCGATGGGCCGCGCCGGGTACGGCTGGCGGTGGATGCGGGCGGCCGGGTCGCGCTGACCCATGCCCCCTGCCCGCCCGTCAGCGCGCCCTGGCGGCTGCGGATCGCGGCGGAACGGCTGGACAGCGCCGATCCATGGCTGGGGGTGAAGACCACGCATCGCGCGATCTATGACCGCGCCCGCGCCGCCCTGCCCGAAGGGGTGGATGAGCTTTTATTCCTGAACGAACGCGATGAGGTGTGTGAGGGCACGATCACCAATGTCTTCGCGCGGCTGGACGGGCAGCTTTGCACCCCGCCGCTGGCCTGCGGCGTGTTGCCCGGCGTGCTGCGCCGCGATCTGATCGACCGGGGCGAGGCGGTGGAACGCATCCTGACCCCCACCGACCTGACCCGGGCCAAGGCGCTGTTCGTGGGCAATTCGCTGCGCGGGCTGATCCCGGCGGTGATGGCCTGAAAGACGGGTCTGATCGGTTACAGCAGCGACAGGGTGCTTTCGCGGGCGGATCGCACATGCGCGCGCATCGCCGCCTCGGCCCCGTCGGGGTCACGGGCGCGCAGCCGGTCAAAGATGGCGCGGTGTTCGGCCAGCGCCTCTTCGGCGCGGCCCGGCCGGGTGGACGATTTCAGCCGGTGGATGCGCAGCTGATAATAGACCTCGCTTAGCAGCAGCCGTTCGATATTGACACAACCCGAGGCGCGGGCGATGGCGAAATGGAAATCCTCATCGGTGGATTTCTGGCGATAGGAATGGCTGTCGCGGATGCTTTGGCCGTGGCGGCCCAGCATGTCCTCGACCTCGGCCAGCCAGTTATCCGAGGCATTTTCCGCCGCCAGCCGCGCCGCCATGCCTTCCATCGCTTCACGCAGATAGAACAGTTGGCGCAGTTCATCGGCGCCGAATTCGATCACCCGTACGCCCACGCGCGGCACGCGCTGCACCAGCTTGCCTTCCAGGCGCTGCAAGGCCTCGCGGATCGGGCCGCGGCTGATGCCCAGTTCCCGCGCCAGATTCGATTCCGACAGCTTTTCACCCGGCTCGAATTCACCCGATGTGATCGCCTCGACCACGCGGTCGAACACCTCGGAGGCCAGCGAATTCAATCTGATCGGCTCTACCATACGCAAAACACCTCAATTCATTGCCCTAGCGATAGCGCATGGCAGGCGGCGGCGCAACAATCGCCAACTGTCATCAATTGACCAAGTTGATCGCAAACTGTTGACAGAGAACAGATGCCCGTCCATCCTCTGGCAAACCGGCCGGCCCCGGGCCCGGCGCATCAGTGGAAAGACCATGCGGAATACCGAAAAGCTTCGCCACCTTGCCGCGGCGCGCACTGCGCTGACCGTGCCTGGGGCGCCCAATGCGCTGTTTGCGCGCGTGATTGAAGACCTGGGCTTTCAGGCCGTCTATGCCACCGGCGCAGGCATTGCCAACATGTCGCTGGGCGCGCCCGATGTGGGGCTGACCACACTGACCGAGGTCGCCCAGACCGTCGCGATGATGGCCGATGCGGTGGACATTCCGATCATCGTCGATGCCGACACCGGCTTTGGCAATGCGGTGAACATGGTCCGCACCGTGCGCGTGCTGGAACGCGCCGGCGCGGCGGGGATTCAGGTCGAGGATCAGGTATTCCCCAAGAAATGCGGCCATTTCAACGGCAAGGGCGTGATCCCCTGCGCCGAGATGGTGCAAAAGATCAAGGCCGCAGCCGATGCCCGGCAGGACCAGAACCTGCAGATCATCGCGCGCACCGATGCCCGCGCGATCGAGGGGCTGGATGGCGCGCTGGAACGCGCCAGCGCCTATATCGCGGCGGGCGCCGACATCACCTTTGTCGAGGCGCCGCAAAGTTTTGACGAACTGGCGCGGATCGGGCGGGAACTGCCCGCGCCGCAGGTGGCCAATATCGTCTTTGGTGGCAAGACCCCCGATCCGGGACGCGCGGTGCTGGCCGAAAACGGCTTTTCGCTGGTGCTTTATGCCAATGCCGCGCTGCAGGCGGCGCTGCAGGCTTCGCGTGAGGTGCTGGAGGCGCTGCAGCAGGATGGCAACCTGGACCGGGTGGCGGACCGGCTGGCCTCATTCGAGGCGCGTCAGGCGGCGGTGGCAAAAGACCGCTGGGACGCGCTGGAAGCAAAATACGGACACGAAGGATAAGGGGGCCGACATGGCACGCATCTGGGACGGGATCATCAGCGAGGACGAACAGCGCGCCTATGCGGCGGCGGGGTTCGGCAAGCCGACGGGTCTGGGCAAGCGCCCGGCGCTGCTGATCATCGACGTGCAATACCGCACGGTCGGCACCACGCCGCAACCCTTCTGGGAATCTATCAAGGAATTCCCCACGTCCTGCGGGCAGGTGGGCTGGGACGCGGTGGCCAATATCAAGCGTCTGGTCACGATGTTCCGCGCCAGGGGCTGGCCGATCATGTACCCCCATGTCGCGCCCAAGGAAAAATTCGACCAGGGCCGTCTGGCCGACAAGGTGCCCGCGCTGATGGGCGTGGCGGCCAAGGGCTATGAATTCGTGCCCGACATCGCACCCGCGCCGGGCGACATCCTGTTGCCCAAGAAACATCCCAGCGCGTTTTTCGGCACGCCGCTGGTCAGCTATCTGATCGACGCGGGCGCGGATTCGCTGGTGGTGACGGGCTGCACGACCTCGGGCTGCGTGCGCGGGTCGGTGGTGGACGGCTTTGCCTGCAACTTCCGCGTGACCGTGCCGGAAGATGCGGTCTACGACCGTTCGGCAACCTCACATGCGGTGAACCTGTTCGACATGGCGTCCAAATATGCCGATGTCATGAGCACCGATGACACCCTGCGCGCGCTGGAAGCGATCGCCTGAACCCCGGGAAATGGACATGAGTGACGAAATCGACCTTCTGGTGATCGGCGCGGGCGCCTGCGGGCTGTGCGCGGCCATCGCCGGCGCGGATGCGGGGCTAAGCGTTGCAATCGTGGAAAAGACCGACCGGCCCGGCGGCAATTCGGCGCTGTCAACCGGATCGGTGCCCGCCGCGGGCAGCCGGTTCCAGCGCGAGGCCGGGATCAAGGATGACCCGGAAACCTATTTCCGCGACCTGATGGGCATTGCCGGGGAAACCGACGACCCCGGGCTGGTGCGGCGGATGACGCAGGTTTCGGCACAAACCGTGGAATGGCTGGTCGATGTGGCCGAGGCCAGGATCCAGCTGATCACCGCCTACAAGCACATCGGCCATTCGGTACAACGCCTGCACGCCCCGGAGTCGCGCCGCGGCATCGACCTGGTGAACGATCTGGTCCGCGCGGTGGAAAAGCGTGACATTCCGCTGGCCGTGGGCAATGCCGTGCGCCGCCTGATCATTCAGGATGGCGCGGTCAGGGGCGCGATCGTCGATACCGGCGACGGGCAGGAAACCGAGATTCGCGCCCGCGCGACGCTGCTGGCGCTGAACGGCTTTGGCGCGAACAAGGCGCTGGTGGAACGCTTCTGCCCGGAAATCGCGGGCGCGCAATATTTCGGCGCGCAGGGATCCGACGGCGAGGCCGTGATCTGGGGCGAGGAACTGGGCGCACGGCTGGACAACATGCAGGCCTATCAGGGCTATGCCGCGGTGGCCGATCCACATGGGTCCATCCTGTCCTGGACGACGGTGGAAAAGGGCGGCGTGCTGCTGGGCAAGGATGGCAAGCGGTTCGGCGATGAATCGCTGGGTTATTCCGGTTTCGCCAAATTCGTGCTGTCGCAGGGCAGCCACGCCTGGGCGATCTTTGACCAGCGCATCTTTGACATTGCGATGCAGGAAGAGGAATTTGCCGAGCTTTGGGACCATGGCGGCCTGAGGAAGGGCGACACCGTGGCCGAGGTGGCCCAGGCCCAGGGCCTGGATGGTGCCGCGGCCGAGGCGGCGGTGGCCGAATACAACGCCGCCGCTACGGCGGGCCGCGCGGATGCCTTTGGCCGGGTGGCCTATGGTCTGGCCCCCCTGCAGGCGCCGTTCTATTCCTGCCGCGTGGTGCCGGCGCTGTTCCACACGCAGGGCGGCCTGCATGTGGATGCCGATGGCCGCGTGATGCGGACGGACGGCAGCGCGATCCCCGGCCTTTACGCGGGCGGCGGGGCGGCGGCGGGGATCAGCGGGCGCGCGGGCGCGCTTGGCTATGCCTCGGGCAATGGTCTGCTGACGGCAACCGCGCTTGGCCGTCTGGCCGCGCTGGCGGCGGCGCGCGACCTGGGGGTGACCCGCGCATGACGCTTCTGGCCGATATCGTCGCGCGTCTGGCGCAGATCGAAACCCTGCCCGCGCCGGTGGAACGGGTGGCGCTGCTGCACCTGACCGACGCGATCGGTGTCGGCCATGCCGCCGCCGGAACCGCCATCGGTGCGCCCTGGCGGCGCCACGGCGCATCCGTGGCGCAGGGTGGCGCGGCCAGCGTCTTTGGCCAGCCCCAGGGCGCCGCGCCGGCGGATGCGGCGCTGGTCAATGGCGGGCTGATCCACAGCCTGGAATATGACGACACGCACACCGGGTCCATCGTGCATGGCAGCGCGGTGCTGGCCCCCGCGGCCCTTGCCGCGGCCGAAGGCGCGGGCGCCAGTGGCGCGGCCCTGATCCGCAGCTATGCCCTGTGGTATGAGGTGATGATCCGCCTTGGCATCGCCTCGGCCGGGGGGTTCCAGAACCGCGGGTTTCAGCTGACCTCGGTGGGCGGCGCGCTTTGCGCCGCCGGAATCGCGGCGGACCTGCGCGGCCTTGGTGCGGCGGGTCAGATCGCGGCCATCGGCATCGCGCTAAGCCAGGCCTCGGGCGTGTTCGAATTCCTGACGAACGGCTCGACCGTGAAATCCATGCATCCCGGCTGGGCGGCCCATGCCGGGCTGATCGCCGCCGATCTGGCGGCGGCGGGTATCACCGGCCCCGAAACCGCGCTGGAGGGCCGCTTTGGCCTGTTCCGCGTCTTTGCCGGCGACGAGGACGCCGCCGCCCGCCTGGCGCCGCTGATCACGGATCTGGGGCAGGTCTGGCACCTGGAACGCGCAGCCTACAAGTTCTTTCCCTGCTGTCACTATATCCACCCCTTCCTGGAAGGCATCGAACGGCTGGCCGCCCAGGGTCTTGCGGCGGACAGCGTCGACTGGATCGATTTTGGCGTGCCCGCAGGCGCGGCACCCATCATCTGCGACCCGTGGGAGGCGAAATGCACCGCCCAAGGCCATGCCGCCCGCTGGAGCCTGCCCGTCACCGCCGCGATGTGGCTGGTCGATGCCGAGGTGACGCTGGACAGTTTCGAACGCCCCGCATCACCGGGCGTTCACGCGCTGGCCGGGCGGATGCGCTGGTCGGTGCTGCGGGACAGCCGCTTCCCCGAACGGTTTGACGCGGGCATCCGCGCGGGCCTGCGCGATGGCCGCGTGCTGGATATGCGGGTGGATGATGTCTATGGCAATGCCTCGCGCCCGCCGGGGGCGTCGGATGTGATGTCGAAATTCACCGCCAATCTGGCGCGGCTGGCGGACCCCGCGCA
Source organism: Pontitalea aquivivens (assembly GCF_046507575.1). NCBI lineage: Bacteria > Pseudomonadati > Pseudomonadota > Alphaproteobacteria > Rhodobacterales > Paracoccaceae > Pontitalea > Pontitalea aquivivens. The sequence goes on from NZ_JBKFEY010000009.1 coordinate 59,668, forward strand.
GGCGGATGCGCTGACCCGCGCGTTGGAAGGGTTGCCAGACGCCACGGGGCTGGCCGGGCTGTCGGGCGCGCTGCGCGCCATATCGGGAAAGGCATGATGATGACGCAATTCGACCTTCTGATTTCGGGCGGCGAGGCAATCCTGCCCGGCACCGGGCGCACCGCCTGCGATATCGCGGTGGCGGGCGGCAAGATCGCGGCGATCCTGGCGCCGGGCACGGTCGTGCAGGCGGCGCGCGTGGTCGATGCCACGGGCCTTGTGGTGATGCCCGGCGCGATCGACGCGCATCTGCACCTGGGCCACGGAAAGGACATCGCCCGCCCCCGCATCCCCGGGGATGCCGACCGCGAAACCGCCGGCGCGGCCAGGGGCGGCGTCACCTGCATGATCCCCTATCTGATGGGTACCGGACCCTATGAAGAGATTTTCGAAGATGTCGTTTCGGTGACCGAGGCCGGCGCGCGCATCGATTTCGGCTATCACTTCATCATCTCGAATGAGGATCAGCTGAAGGGCGTTCCGGCCTATATCACCGATTACGGCGCGCCCACGCTGAAAATCTTCATGAACAACCGCGGCGGCGAAGGCGCGCGGCTGGGCCTGCCCGATATTGACGACGGCTTTTTCTATCGGCTGGCTGAACATGCCGCGGCGCATGGCGGCATGGTTGCCCCCCACCCCGAAAACATCGAGGTCGCCTGGGTCCTGCGCAAGCGTGAAATGAACCGCGACCCCGAAGGCCACGGCGGTCTGGCCGCCTGGGACGCCACCCGCCCCGGCTTTGTCGAGGCCGAGGCGGTGCAGCGCGCGGCCTTCCTGGCCAATCACGCGGGCGCGGCGCTTTACGTCGTGCATACCTCATCCGCCGAGGCGCTGGATGCGGCGATCGCGCGGCGCATGGCGGGCGACCGGGTGCATCTGGAAACCTGCCCGCATTACCTGACCCATGATGTGACATGGGAAGGCGGCGATCTGGGCAAGATCAACCCGCCGCTGCGGTCGCGCGCCGATTGCGATGCCTTGTGGCAGGCAATCTTTGATGGCGAGATCGACACGGTCGCCACCGATCACGTCCACCGCGACGCAAGTTCGAAAGAGGGCGGGATCTGGAAGGCCTCGCCCGGCTGTCCGGGGATGGAAACCCTGCTGCCGGTGCTGCTGACCGAAGGGCACCACGCCCGCGATCTGCCGCTGGAACGGATCGCGGAACTGGTCGCGGAAAATCCCGCGCGCCTGATGGGCCTGTCGCATGCCAAGGGCCGCATCGCGCCGGGGCTGGATGCCGATCTGGTGCTGGTCGATCTGGATGCCGAATGGGTGCTGCGGCGCGAGGATGTCGTGTCCTCGGCGGGCTATTCGATCTATGAAGGGCGTCCCTTCAAGGGCGCGATCCGCCACACCTTTGTGCGCGGTCATGCGGTGGTGGACAATGGCACGCTGGTCGATGACGCGCGCGGGATCGGTCGCTATCAGCACCGCAAGCTGGGAAAGGATGTACGATGACCCTGCCGCGCATCGCCATCATCGGCACCGGGGGCACGATTTCGTCGATCGCCACCGATCCGTTCGACTATGTCGATTACCCCGAAACCGGGCGCAAGCTGTCGGTATCCGAAGTGATCGACCAGATCCCCAGGCTGGCGACGATCGCCGATCTGGTGCCCGTCCCCTTCCGCGAGGTGGGGTCCAGCGCCATCGGCCCCGCCGACTGGCTGCGGCTGGTCGCCACGATCCGCGCCACCGCGCAGGATGACGGCATCGCGGGGTTCGTCATCCTGCACGGCACCGCCACGCTGGAAGAAACCGCCTGGTTCCTGAACCTGACACTGGATATTGCGCAGCCCGTGGTTCTGGTGGGGGCGCAGCGTCCCCTGAACACGGTGGGCAGCGATGCGGCGGCCAATGCCATCGCCGCGCTGCGGGTGGCGGCTGATCCGCAGGCCCGGGACCGGGGCGTTCTGGTGGTGCTGAACGATGAAATCCACGCCGCGCGTGAAGTCGCCAAGGGGTCAACCTACCGGCTGCACGCCTTCCATTCCGGCGCCTTCGGCCCCCTGGGCGTGGTCGACCCGGACCGCGTGGTCTTTACCCGCCGGCCCGAACGACCCCATACCGCCGCCACCCCCTTCCGGGTGGACAAGGCAACGGCGCTGCCGCGCGTCGACATCCTGTATGCCATGGCCGGCGCCGATGAGACGCTGGCCCGCGCCGCCATCGCGGCGGGCGCGCGCGGCATCGTCTCGGCCGGGTTCGCGCCGGGCATGACCGCGCCGACCGAACGCGCCGTTCTGGTTGAGGCGGCCGCCAGGGGCGTGGTGATCGTGCAGGCCAGCCGCGTCGGTTCGGGGCGGGTGTCGCGGCGCCAATGGCTGCGCCAGCAGGGCTGGATCGGCGCCGATGACCTTAGCCCGCACAAGGCACGCATCCTGCTGATGCTGGCCCTGATGCACAGCAACGATCCGGACTGGATTCAAACCTGTTTCGAGACATACTGAGGAAAACCAGACGGGGAGCGATGACGATGGAACTGCGCAGACACAACCGCTACGATTATGTCCCCCTGCCCGACCGGCCCGATTACACCTGGCCCGGCGGCAAGCGGCTGGCGCTGTGCATCTGCAACAACCTTGAGGTCTTCAGCTATCGCGATGGCCTGGGCAGCGACAGCGCGGTGCTGACCGCGCCGCAGACGCATCGCAACTATGCCTGGCGCGATTATGGCAACCGCGTCGGCCAGTGGTATCTGTTCGACCTGCTGGATGAACTGGGCCTGCCCGCGTCGCACAACACCAATTCGCGGCTGTTGCGCGACTGCCCGCAGATCCTGGACCGTATCCGCGCGCGCGGCGATGAAATCGTCGGCCACGGCCGCAGCAATGGCGAACGCCAGGACAACCTGTCCGAGGCCGGCGAACGCGCCCTGATCCAGGAGGCGACAGACGAAATCCGCGCCCTGGCCGGTGCCGCGCCCAAGGGCTGGATGGGCCCCTATTTCGCACAAAGCGAGGTGACGCTCGATCTGCTGAAAGAGGCGGGCTACGACTATATGCTCGACTGGCCGCTGGACGATCAGCCGGTCTGGATGAAGACACGATCCGGCCCGATCCTGTCAGTGCCCTATTCAGTGGAACTGAACGATTCCCCGTCAATGGTGTTCCGGCAGGAAAGCGCGATGTCGTTTGAACGGATGATCACCGATCAGTTCGATGAAATGCTGCACCAGTCGCAGAAATACCCGCTGGTGTTTACCGTGATCACGCATCCCTTCATCATCGGCCACCCCTACCGGCTGCGCGCGCTGCGCCGGGCGCTGGCGCATGTGCTGGCGCATCGCGATGACCTGTGGATCACCACGGCGGGCGGCGTGGCCGATTATATCAGGACCCTGCCGCCCGGCACGGTACCGCTGCCCGCCTAGGCGTGGCATTCACTTAGGGATTTTGGTTTTAGTGGTGTCGCGATCCGCCTCTGCTGTTGGCAGGAAGGTTTCATGGCACGATACGATCTGAGCGACGAGGGATGGAAGTCGGTTGAGCCGCTGCTGCCCGGACGGGGCAAGGGGAAGCATCGGGTTGAAGCCCGACGGGTCGTGAAGCGAATACTCTACGTTCTGCGGACGGGTGCGCCAAGGCGGGACCTGCCGAAGCGGTCTGGCCCCTGCACCACGGTCTGCAACGGGTTCAACCGCTGGGCCAAGCGCGGTATCTGGCTGAACGTGTTCGCGGAACTGGCGCGGCGATCGCCACCGCCGCTGCATCTGAGCGACAATTCCATCGCCGTGCCCACGGCCGCATCCACTATACCAAGTGGATCGACAGCATGGGGAACGACCGCTACGGCTGCGAGATCATCGCCGAGAAGCCGGGAAGTTCACCCAACCGATGCCCGCCATCGGTCAGTTCCGGGAAAACCTCGACCCAACCTTGGGCAATCGTGCCGTTCTGCAACCGCAACCGCCTTTGACGAAAGCATCGCAAGCTTACTGAACAAAGTCCCCAAGGGCGAGCTGTGTCCCACGATCCCCTTCGACGACACGCAGATTGGCAGGCGCAGCTTGCCCCCGGGGCGAGATGACGCTCCGGGGCTTTTGTGCCGGGGCCCGGCGTCAGCTTCGCGGTAAACGCGGCATAGCCGAATGATCAAAACGTTGGCGGTGTGCAGGCGCTGATCAGGGTGCAACGTTCGTTGCCTGGGTTTCGGAAGCGGTGGGGCCTGCGGCTTTCGAAGATATAGGCATCGCCGGGGCCAAGGGTTTCCAGCTCATCGCCCACCGTGATCTCGATCCGGCCCTCGACAACAATCCCCGCTTCTTCGCCGTCATGGCTGTAAAGCCGCTGGCCGGTGTCGGCGCCGGGTTCATAGATTTCCTGCAGCATCATCAGGCTGTGGCTGCCGGGGGGGCCGACCCGCAGCAGCGACAGCTTGGTCACGGTGGCCTCTGGCCCGCAGAAGGCGGGTGTGCCGATATCGACCAGTTCGTCGCGCCGGTAGAAGGTTTTCGGCGTCTGGGCCGCGCCATCGGCAAAGAAATCCGAAAGCCCCATCGGAACGCCATCCAGGATCTTCTTCAGGCTGGAAACCGAGGGGCTGATCTTGTTCTGCTCGATCATCGAGATCTGGCCGTTGGTCACGCCGGCGCGTTGCGCCAGTTGCCGCTGCGACAGGCCCCGCGCCTCGCGTACCGCCTTCAGCCGCTTGCCGATATCAATTTCTGCCATCCGATGCTCCTTTGCGGGGACTGTAGCGCCTGGGCGGCCGGGCCGGAAGGGCACTGAGTGACCTTTATATTAAACGCCTTGATCCACAAATCATATCGTTTAATATCATGAACACCTCTTTCAGGAATCACCATCATGTCAAACGCTACCCTTGCCGCCCGCCGCACCAATGCCATCGCCCGTGGCGTCGGCGTTTCCAGCCCGCTGTTTGCCACCCGCGCCAGAAATGCGGAACTGTGGGATGCCGAGGGCCGTCGCCATATCGATTTCGCCTCGGGTATCGCGGTGCTGAACACCGGGCATGGCCACCCCCGGGTGGTGGCCGCCGTCAAGGCCCAGATCGACGCCTTCAGCCACACCTGCCACCAGGTCGTGCCCTATGAAATCTACGTCGAACTGGCCGAACGGCTGAATGCCGCGGTGCCGGGTGATTTTCCCAAGAAGACCATTTTTGCCACCACCGGGGCCGAGGCGGTCGAAAACGCGGTGAAAATCGCGCGGGCCCATACCGGGCGGCAGGGGGTCATCGCCTTTTCCGGCGGATTCCATGGCCGTACCTTCATGGGCATGTCGCTGACCGGCAAGGTGCAGCCCTACAAGGTGGGGTTCGGCACGATGCCCGGCGATGTCTGGCATGTGCCCTTCCCGATGGCCCCGCACGGCATTGACGCCAGCCGCAGCCTTGAGGCGATCGGGGCGCTGTTCAAGGCCGATGTGGACCCCGCCCGCGTGGCCGCGATCATCATCGAGCCGGTGCAGGGCGAAGGGGGCTTCTACCCTGCCACGGCGGAACTGATGCGCGGCCTGCGCGCCCTGTGCGATGCCCACGGCATCCTGCTGATCGCCGATGAGGTGCAGACCGGCTTTGCCCGCACCGGCAGGCTTTTGGCGATGGAACATTACGATGTCGCCGCCGACCTGACCACGATGGCCAAAAGCCTTGCCGGCGGCTATCCGCTGTCGGCCGTGACCGGCCGCGCCGAGGTGATGGATGCGCCGCAGCCGGGGGGGCTGGGCGGTACCTATGGCGGCAGCCCGCTGGGGATCGCCGCGGCACTGGCCGTGCTGGACGTGATCCGTGACGAAGGGCTGTGCGATCGCGCCACTGCGCTTGGTGACAAGCTGAAGGCACGGCTGCGGGGCCTGCAGAACGAGGTGCCCGAAATCGCGGATATCCGCGGCCCCGGCTTCATGATCGCGGCGGAGTTCATCGACAGCAATGGTGTGCCGCTGCCCGCGCTGACCAACGCCGTGCGCGATGAGGCCATGAAACGCGGGCTGATCCTGCTGACCTGCGGGGTCTACGGCAATGTCATCCGCTTCCTGTCGCCCATCACCATCGAGGATGCCGTCTTCGATGAGGCGCTGGACATCCTGTCCGAGTCCATCCGCGCCGCGAAGAAGGGGCTGGCCGCATGATCGCCGATAGCCTGCTGAACCGCCTGCAAGACAAAAGCCTGCTGCCGGGCGCCGGTCTGGTGGCCGGCACCTGGCGCGCCCGCGCCGCCAAGGGCACGACCTTCGATGTGATCAATCCCGCCACCGGCGAGACGATCGCCACCCTGCCCGACATGGGCGCCGCCGAAACCGCCGAGGCCATTGCCGCCGCCCATGCCGCGCAAGGCGAATGGGCCGCGCGCACCGGCAAGGAACGGGCCGCTGTCCTGCGCCGGCTTTACGATCTGATGGTTGCCCATGCCGACGATCTTGCGACCCTCATCACCGCCGAGATGGGCAAGCCCTGGCCCGAGGCGCGGGGCGAGGTGCTCTATGGCGCGTCTTACGTCGAATGGTTCGGCGAAGAGGCCAAGCGTATCTATGGCGAGACGATCCCCGGCCACCAGCGCGACAAGCGGCTGATGGTGATCCGCCAGCCGGTGGGCGTGGTGGGCGCAATCACGCCGTGGAACTTCCCCAACGCGATGCTTGCGCGCAAGATGGCCCCTGCCCTTGCGGTGGGCTGCGCGATGGTTGCCAAGCCCGCCGAACAGACCCCGCTGTCTGCCCTGGCCCTTGCGGTTCTGGCGGAACGGGCGGGTCTGCCGCCCGCGCTGTTCTCGGTCATCACCGGCACCGATGGCCCCGCCATCGGGCGCGAGATGTGCGCCAACCCGCTGCTGCGCAAGATCACCTTCACCGGATCGACCGAGGTCGGGCGCATCCTGATGCGGCAGGGTGCGGACCAGATCAAGAAGATGTCGATGGAACTGGGCGGCAACGCGCCCTTCATCGTCTTTGACGATGCGGATCTGGACGCCGCGGTCGAAGGCGCCCTGATCGCCAAGTTCCGCAACAACGGCCAGACCTGCGTCTGCGCCAACCGGATCTATGTGCAGGCCGGGGTTCATGACGCCTTTGCCGAAAAGCTGGCTGCGGCGGTGGCAAAACTGCGCACCGGCGATGGCTTTGCCCAGGGCGTCACCCTTGGCCCGCTGGTCGATGCACAGGCGCTGGACAAAGTGCAGGCCCATGTCGCCGATGCCTGCGCCCGGGGCGCGCGCGTGCTGACCGGGGGCGCGGCGATCGGCGGGCTGTTCTACGCCCCCACGGTGCTGGCCGGTGCCACCCCCGCCATGCGCCTTGCCCGCGAGGAAACCTTTGGCCCCGTTGCCCCGCTGTTCCGCTTCGAAACCGTCGATGAGGTGATCCGCCTGGCCAATGACACCGAATTCGGCCTTGCGGCCTATTTCTTCGCCCGCGACATCGCGCAGGTTTATCGCGTGGCCGAGGCGCTGGAATACGGCATGGTCGGCATCAACACCGGCCTGATTTCGACCGAGGTCGCCCCCTTCGGCGGCATCAAACAATCCGGTCAGGGCCGCGAAGGCAGCCATCACGGCATTGATGACTACCTGGAGACCAAATACCTCTGCCTCGGCGGGATTTGAGCGCAAAGGGCCACCCCGCCCTTCCCACTGACCAGTCGACAACCGCCGCGCCGGAACTGCATCGCCCCGCGCGGCGGTGAATACGAAGTTGAAGTGCTGGAACCAGAGAAAGCCACGTCGGCGTTATAGACCGCCGTGCCTGGCCCTCACCCACCGACTGGAGAGAAATTATGACCCCAATTTGCACCATCCGCCGGCTACGAACAGACGACCGTACCGAATGGGGCCGTCTGTGGACCGGCTATCTGGACTATTACCAGACATCTGTTGCCGATGCGGTCTGCGACAGCACATTTTCACGGCTGCTGGGCCAAGATCCGCAGGACTTCAACGCCATGATCGCCGAAGTGAACCGCCAGCCAGTGGGCCTGGTGCATTAAGCCCGGATCGCAGCACCGATCCGGGTTTTGCGCGCGCTGCATACGGCCGATTTTCGCTTGCTTAAAAAAAACCCGCACCACCAGACACGGGATGCGGGTTCAATCTCTTGCGTGACAGAGGCTGTCCGGCCTGCGGCGTCAGCGGTCGTAGGGATCCTTCAGCGCGGGGATCACGCGTCCCGCACAATCGCCAAAACCGATCCGATAGCCCTCTCCGATCGCCTCACCGCGCAGGATCAGCGTGTCGTTGTCCTCGATGAAGCTGCGCGTTCCGCCGGTGATCTCTAACGGCTCCTGACCGCCCCAGCTCAGTTCCAGAAGCGACCCGCGGCTTTCCTTCGCCGGCCCCGAGATCGTCCCTGACCCCAGCAGATCGCCGGTGTTCATTGCACAGCCCGAAGTCGTGTGATGGGCCAGCTGTTGCGCGGCGGAATAATACATCTCGGCATAATTCGTACGGCTGATGACCGTCTCTTCTCCACCCTCGGGCCGCAGGCCGACCTCCAGCGCGATATCATAAAGCATCGGGCGTGGTTCCTGCAGATAGGGCAGCAAAGCCACTTCCCGCTCTGGCGTCGAGGTTCGGAACGGCTCCAGCGCGGCCTTCATGACGATCCAGGGGGAAATCGTCGTCGCGGTCGCTTTCGCCTGGAATGGGCCCAAGGGTTGGTATTCCCACGCCTGAATGTCGCGTGCAGACCAATCGTTCAAAAGCACATAGCCAAAGATCATCTCATCGGCTTCAGCCACCGTCACCGGATGACCGTGTTCCGATGGCAGACCCACAACAGCGCCCATTTCCAGTTCGATGTCAAAGCGAGCCGAAGGCGCAAAACGCGGCACCTGATCATCGGGACCCTTCAACTGGCCCCACGGCCGCCGCACGTCCGTGCCCGACACGACAACCGATGATGCCCGCCCGTTATAGCCGATCGGGATGTGCAGCCAGTTCGGCGGCAGCGCGTTTTCCGGCCCCCGGAACATCGTGCCCACGTTGAATGCATGATGCCGCCCGGCATAGAAATCGGTGTATTCGGACACCAGGAACGGCAGATGCAACCGCGCCCCGGACATAGCCACCAGATACGGCTCTACCTGCGCGCGCGCCGCCGACCCTTCGACCAGCAATTCCACCAGCCGCGTGCGTAATGCCGCCCAGACCTCGGGCCCGGCCGCCATCAGTTCGTTCCAGAATGGAACATCCAGATAGGGCCCACCCTCGAACACAACGATCCCGTCATCCTCAAGTGAGCAGACATCAAGGATCATCGTACCGATCGCGACCCCGCAGCGTGGCTCTTCATCGCCAATGCTGAACACCCCGCAGGGCAGATTGTTCAACGGAAAGGGACAATCGGGCGCGTTCGCACTTTCGACCCATGAACGGATCAGTGCCATCCTGCGGCCTCCTTCTTGTTGGTCAAATATTTTGGGGTGTGGGGGCAATGCCCCCACTTGTTCACTTCACGCCGGGCGTGCCGTCGAACTTCTTCTCCAGGCTGCCCCAGCAGTCGATATAATCTTCCTGCATGTGCCCCGCCTGTGCCGCGAACGGCGTAAGGTGCTGCGGAAAGCGGGTCTCGAACATGAAGCTCATGGTCTCATCCAGCTTCTCGGGCTTCAGATCGGCATTCGACGCGCCTTCAAAAGCGGTCTTGTCCGGCCCATGCGGCAGCATACAGTTATGCAGGCTCATGCCGCCAGGCACAAACCCCTGGGGTTTCGCATCATACTGCCCATAGATATTGCCCATCAATTCGGACATGACATTCTTGTGGTACCACGGCGGACGGAAGGTGTCCTCGGCGACCATCCAGCGTTCGCGGAACAGGACGAAGTCAATATTTGCCGTGCCTTCCACACCCGAAGGCGCCGTCAGAACCGTGAAGATTGACGGGTCCGGGTGATCGAACAGGATCGACCCGACAGGGCAATAGGTACGCAGATCGTATTTGCAGGGCGCGTAATTGCCGTGCCAAGCCACAACGTCCAGCGGGCTGTGGTCGATCTCTGTCACATGAAACTGGCCGCACCATTTCACGGTCACGGTCGATGGAACCTCACGATCCTCGAATGCCGCGACCGGCGTTTTGAAGTCACGCCGGTTCGCCATGCAATTCGCGCCGATCGGTCCGCGGCCCGGCAGATCAAATTTCTGGCCATAGTTTTCGCAAACGAAACCGCGCGCCGGGCCTTCCAGCACCTCGACCCGGTAAACCAGCCCGCGCGGGATCAGCGCGACCTCCTTCGGCTCAAGATCAATGATCCCCAGCTCGGTGCAGAACCGCAGCCGTCCCTCTTGCGGAACCACCAGCAATTCGCTGTCAGCCGAAAAGAAATAACTGTCTTTCATCGACTCGGTGACCAGGTAGATATGGGTCGCCATGCCGGTCTGGGTGTTGACATCGCCCGCAGTCGTCATGGTGCGCATGCCGCTGATCCAGGTCAGCGGCACGGCCGGAACGGCGATCGGATCCCAGCGATACTGGCCAAGGCTTACGATATCCGGGTCGATGCAGGGGGCCGACTTCCAGAAAGGGACCTCGATCTTGCTGAACCGATGGGTGTGCTTGACGCTCGGACGGATGCGATAACACCAGGTCCGTTCATTCTGATGGCTGGGCGCCGTGAAAGCCGTTCCTGAAAGCTGTTCACCATATAGGCCATAGTTGCATTTCTGGGGGCTGTTCATGCCCTGCGGCAGCGCCCCCGGCAACGCCTCGGTTTCAAAATCATTGCCAAAACCCGGCATGTAACCTTCATGCGGCCCGGCACCCGAAGCCGCCCGCATCATTCCCCGGGGCAAATCAAGACTGGTCATCAGGGTCTCCCTACTCTGACGGCGATGGGCAGGTTATTCATTGCACTTGCAACGAAGTCAATGTTGAATATGACACCAAGCTGTGGAGAAGTGTTTTCACAAAGCACCAGGGAACCTTACGATGACGCCATTTGTACTGAACGATTTCCTTCCCTATCGGCTTGCCGTTGCCGCCTCGCGCGTGAGCCGTGCGTTTGAACGGCGCTACATGGCACAAACAGGACTTTCAGTTTCGGAATGGCGCGTCCTTGCCCATCTGTCGCAGCAAGGTGAAGTATCGGTGCGCGAAATTCAGGCGCGTGTCGACATGGAGAAATCCAAGGTCAGCCGTGCCGCCTCGCGTCTTGAGGCCGAGGGATTGGTCACCAAGGTCCTGAACCCCGAAGACCGGCGCCTTGTTTCGCTTTCGCTGACCAACGAAGGGCGTGCCCTGATGGAACGTCTGATCCCGATCGCAGATGCGTTTCAGGCCGAGGTCCAGGCCTTGCTTGGCCCCCAACCTGAAGGGTTCAGCAACGGGCTGACCAGGATCATGAAAGGCAAACTGTGACGATACTCTATGACTACTGGCGATCTTCGGCGGCCTATCGGCTGCGGATCGCGCTGGCGCATCTTGGTGAAAGCTATGACAGCATTCCCGTGAACCTGCTGGAAAACGAACAACGCCACCCCGCCAACCTGTCGCGCAATCCTCAGGGCCTTGTGCCTACGCTGGAAATCGACGGCCATCTGCTGACCCAGTCGCTCGCGATCCTTGAATATCTGGATGAAACGCGACAGGCGGGCTTCCTGCCCGCCGATCCGGTCGCCCGGGCGCGGGTCAGGGCCCTGGCCTATGCCATCGCGATGGAAATCCATCCGGTCTGCAATCTCCGCGTTGCACGCCATGCTACCGAAGCGTCGGGTGGGACAATCCCCACCGAAGGCTGGATGCAACATTTCATCACAAGCGGGCTGGCAGCGTTCGAACAGATGCTGGATCACCCTGCTACCGGCCCGTTTTGCCACGGCGACCGGGTAAGCCTGGCCGACATCTGCCTTGTTCCCCAGATCTACAACGCACACCGATGGGGCGTGGACCTGACCACAATTCCGCGGACATGCGCTGTTGTGGAACGGCTGGAAATTCTGCCCGCATTCAAAGCGGCACACCCCGACCACTGGAAGGGCTGACAATCCTGTCAAGGGGTCAAGGCTCCGCATGAACGCCGAGGAAGGCGATCGTCGCCGCATCAAAGGCTTCTGGCGTGCGGCATCGATAACATGGCCGCCATCAGGATCGACGACCTGTCGACCCGGTAAACCCGGGCTGTCCTGCCCACCATCTCGGCAGGTAATGGAGAGGCCGGTATTCGGGGCGGATTTGGAACACCACGGCGCTGCGGCGGACCAGAAGCATGCCATGGGGGGAAAGCGCCAAGACGGGTGATCGGTCGATCAGCAACATCTTTCTTGCCAGCCAGAGCCGTTTGCCCCTGGTGTGCCGGTCACTTCACCCGCGCGTTCCACTTCAGCTTTCGGGCGCAGCCGGAACTGATCGGTCCAAATGATTTCACGGTGAAGTGAAGCCCGATCATCAGCCCGCGGACCATGACAATGGACATTTTGCTCAACCGCGCTTATCGTCTGGGCATGATGTCCCGTCTCGTCACCTTGCTTGCGATGCTCGCGATCGTCGTTATGACGACGGTGACTGCCGCACATGCGGTGCGCATGACCGCCGGGGCCGGGCACGCGATGCACGGCGGCGAAACGGCGCATGTTTTGTCCACAATGCCCTGTGATCACGATGCGCCCTGCGGCGCGGCCGATAACACGATGTGCGAATTGGCCTGCCTGGGCCTGACCGCGGTGTTGATAGCACAGGGCGTGACCGCCGGACACGGATCCGCGGGCACCATTCATGACGTTCCCCGTGATACAAGCCAGGTCGGCCGCGCCCCCGGGTTGACCGAACGACCTCCCCAATTCCGTCTCCTCTGATCGCGCCGGGGCCAGGGCCCACGGCGCCCCATAAGCCTTGGTGAACGGGACGGCATGTCCCGAGGAGACGACAATGAACACCCTTTCCCGACGCGGTTTTCTGGCCGCAGGCGCGGCGGCGGTTGCCGCAGCGCAGCTGCCGCGTGCCGCGCTGGCGCAATCGACGCCGCCGATTTCCCTCTCTGCCGCGACCCGTACGCTTGATATCGACGGGCGCGCGGCCACGGTCTTCGGTCTTGCCGGTCCCCGTGGCCAGGGGCTGATCCTTGACCCCGGGCAAAGGTTCCGGGTTGACCTGACCAACGATCTGGACGTCGGCACGATCATCCACTGGCACGGGCAGATCCCGCCCAACGCGCAGGACGGCGTGCCAGACATGCCCATGCCCCTGCTTGCACCGGGCGAGATGCGATCCTACGATTTCAAGGCCCGCCCGGGCACGCATTGGATGCACAGCCATGTGCCGATCCAGGAAATGCGGCTGCTTGCCGCGCCGCTGATCGTCCGGTCACAAGAGGACCTGGCCGACGACCGGCAAGAAGTCGTCATGTTCCTGCATGACTTTTCCTTCAAGTCACCCGAAGAGGTTCTGGCCGAGATCAGTGGCGGCCATGGCGGCGCAGGCAGCCGGTTCGGCCTGGCGATGGGCCAGCGCCTCGATCTTGAAATCGACCTGCCGAACGAGGGGGGCGCCTGGCCGATCCTTGCCCTGCGCGAAGGCGCGCCAGACCGCAGGCTGCATTGAGATATCGAAAGGTCCGCAAAACATGGAACACGATCATCATCGCGACACCCCCGACGTTCCGGCAGGCGTTGGGACGGCAAGGGACCCGGTCTGCGGGATGACGGTTGCCGTCAAACCCGACGGCCTTCACGCGGAATTCGGCAAAAAGACTTTTCATTTCTGCTCGGAAAGGTGCCGGACGAAATTCCAGGCAGACCCCTGGTTCTATGCCTCTGGCCGCGCCGCAGGGCGGAAGACGGCCGCCGCGGCCAACGTCCAGTACACCTGCCCCATGCACCCCGAGATCATTCGGGATGCCCCGGGAAGCTGCCCGATCTGCGGCATGGCGCTGGAACCGGTGCTGCCTTCGGACGCGCCGAGCGAGGAGCTGACGGATTTCACGCGGCGGATGTGGATCTCGGTCGCGGCCGCGGTGCCGCTTATCGTGCTGACCATGGGCGAACTGGTGGCCTTTCCGGTGCGCGATTGGATCGGGCACCGGACCGCCAGCTATCTTGAGTTCGTGCTGGCCACGCCGATAATCCTTTGGGCGGCCCTGCCCTTCTTCCGGCGTGGCCGGGACTCGGTCGTGAACAGATCACCCAACATGTGGACGCTGATCAGCCTGGGCGTATCGGCGGCCTGGCTTTATTCGATCGTCGCCACGTTCCTGCCCGGTGTCTTTCCTGAACAGTACCGGATGGGCCACGGCGTCGGCACCTATTTCGAGGCTGCTGTGGTGATCGTCGCATTGGTCTTCGTGGGCCAGGTTCTGGAACTGCGCGCGCGCGAACGCACCGGAGACGCGATCCGCGCGCTTCTGGATCTGGCGCCCAGGACAGCGCGGCGTATCCTTGCGGATGGCACCGAATACGACGCGCCACTGGAAAACATCATCGAGGGCGACCGGCTTCGCGTGCGCCCCGGCGATGCTGTTCCCGTTGACGGCGTGGTGGTCGAAGGACGGTCGTTTCTGGACGAAAGCATGCTGACGGGCGAATCCATGCCCGTGGAAAAGGGTCCGGGCGATGCGGTGACCGGGGCTACGATCAACAAGAACGGCTCTCTGGTCATCGAGGCCGGCAAGGTCGGGTCCGATACCGTGCTGGCGCAGATCGTCGCGATGGTGTCGAACGCGCGCCGGTCACGCGCGCCGATCCAGGGGCTGGCCGACCGGGTTTCGGCGGTGTTCGTGCCGACCGTTGTCGCCATCGCCATCGTCGCTTTCTTCGTCTGGCTGATCTTCGGCCCCGAACCCGCGCTGGTCTTCGCCATCGCCTCTGCCGTATCTGTGCTGATCATTGCCTGCCCCTGCGCGCTTGGGTTGGCGACGCCAATCTCGATCACTACGGCGGCAGGGCGCGGCGCGCAGGCGGGCGTGCTGATCAAGGACGCCGAGGCGCTGGAGCGTATGGCCCGCGTCGATACGCTGATCGTCGACAAGACCGGCACCCTGACCATCGGCAAACCAAGGTTGACCGATACGGTGGCACTCGGCGATCTGGCAGAAACGGACCTGCTGTCGCTGGCCGCAGCCCTGGAGCGCGGTTCTGAACACCCGCTGGCCGAAGCCATCGTCGAAGGTGCAGAGGCCCAGGGTGCGCCGCGTCAGGCGACCACGGACTTCGACGCCGTCACAGGCAAGGGCGTGCGCGGCACGGTTGGCGGACGCGCCGTCGCGCTCGGCAATGCCGCGATGATGCGAGAGATGGGTCTGGACACGGGGGCGGCCGAGGCGAAGGCCGACACGCTGCGCGCCGCGGGCAAGACGGCAATGTTCGTCGCGGTGGATGGCGCATTAGCCGGCATCGTGGCGGTAGCCGACCCGATCAAGGACAGCACGGCACAGGCGATCCGGGAACTGCACGCGCAGGGACTCCGGGTGATCATGGCAACGGGCGACAATGAACGCACCGCGCAGGCGGTGGCAGGCAAGCTCGGGATCGATGACGTGCGCGCCGGCATCCTGCCTGAGGCGAAGAAGGACCTGATCGACCAACTGCGCCGCGACGGCCACAAGATCGCGATGGCGGGCGATGGGGTAAACGACGCCCCCGCGCTGGCCGCCGCCGACGTGGGAATCGCCATGGGCACGGGCGCGGATGTGGCGATGGAAAGTGCGGGCATCACCCTGCTGGGTGGCGATCTGATGGGTATCGTTCGGGCGCGCAAACTTGCCCGCGCCACCCTGCGCAACATCAAGCAGAACCTGTTCTTCGCCTTTGCCTACAACAGTCTGGGCGTGCCGATCGCGGCAGGCCTGCTTTACCCCGTTACCGGCATGCTGCTGTCTCCGATGATCGCTGCGGCGGCCATGAGCCTGTCGTCGGTGTCGGTGATCACGAATGCCCTTCGGCTCAGGCGGGTCGTTCTCTGACTTGCCTGCAAACCACCCCCACCAGAAAGGAAAACCACATGTCCCATGAAACGATTTCCCGCCGAACGATCCTTGTCGGAGCGGCGGCACTATTGGCTGCATCGCCCCTGAGGACGTTGGCGCAAGGCGCCGGACCGGCGATCCATGTGCTGAAAGACCCAAACTGCGGGTGCTGTTCGGCCTGGATCGAGATCCTTGAGAATGACGGTTTCACCGTCACCACCGAGGAAAGCGCCGGGACGATTTTGATGCGCTACAAGCTGGACAACGGGATCCCCGAAGAGATGACATCGTGCCATACCGCCCGGATCGACGGCTACATGATCGAGGGCCATGTCCCCGTGGCCGACATTCACCGCCTGCTGGCCGAGCGCCCGGACGCGGTTGGGCTCGCAGTGCCCGGCATGCCCTACGGTTCGCCCGGGATGGGCCCGGAAACCGAACGTGAGGCCTATGTCGTCTACCTGATCCACCGCGACGGGACGGCTGAAGCCTTTTCCAGCTATCAGGCAGCCTGAATATCCCGGGCAAGGTCAGGCAGCTGTCCCGACAGCCGCGCGGTGGACGGCGGCGCACATATACCGCGCCGGTCTATCACAGACGCGAAGACCAGCGGGGATGCTTGTCGCCCACCACGACCGGATGCGGAGGGTACCGCCTGCGCTGAAGGCGCGCGCGGTCCGACTTTCCCCTGCGCCCTCCACATGGCAGAGGGCGCAGGGGCGCAGCGGATTCAATTCGCCGGTACGGGGGGCGGCGCGGCGGGCGCAAGCTTTTCCAGCTTCGCCTTGATGACCTCAAGGGTTGCGGGGTCTATCACCGCCTCGATCGTATTGCCGCCGCGGTCAGTCACATCGACCTCATAGCAGCCGTCATCCAGTTCCATCGAGGTGATGGTCCAGCCGTAGTCGTTGGCAAGTTGCACCACCCCTTCCCACGACTGCATCTGTTCGGGCGAAACCCGGCAATGCGTATCCGCAAGGGCGGCGCCAGCAGGCAGTGCGGCCAGCACGGCGAGGGTCGCAAGAATCCGTTTCATGGCTGATTACTCCCGTATTTCTGTTATCGGATGATGCGAATCTGCGCTCCAGGGCTGACGGGCCGCTGAACTTGGGCAAGAATCTTCTTCAGGTCCCCGTCAGTCACGAAAGCCGCGGCCAGGTTTGAACGCCTGGCTTTCTCCACAACGGTGTTTCAACTCCAATCTGGCAATAATGTCCTGAAAGGCATACTCATTGCCATAATGGAGGAAGAAATGGACCGTCTCGAGTCTGACCGGATGTTCGTCGCCGTCATGGAAAGTGGCAGCTTCACTGCCGCCGCCGAACGGCTTGGAACAAGTTCCGGCCAGGCGTCGAAGCTGGTTTCGCGGCTGGAGACGGAACTCGGCGTAAGGCTTTTGAACCGCACGACACGCGCCGTCGCCGCGACCGAGGTTGGCCAGGCATATTTCGACCGCCTTCGCCCCCTGCTTGACGAATTCGACAATCTCGACGCCTCGGTCCGGGATGCATCGCATGAACCGCGCGGACGCTTGCGGCTGACCGCGCCCCTGACCTTCGGCGCGATGGAGCTTGCGCCGACCCTGAATGCCTTTGCGCAGCAATATGCCGAGATCGAGCTTGACGTCAGCTTTTCCGACCGGGTTGTAAACCTTGTCGATGAGGGGTTCGACATGGCCATCCGGGTGGGCCGCCCGGACGATTCCAGCCTGATCGCGCGCAAACTTTGCGACGTCCGCCTTATCGTGGTCGGCGCGCCGGCCTATCTTGAACGCAAGGGCGCGCCCACGACACCTGAAGACCTGGCACACCACGCCTGCATCATCGATACCAACTTTCGTGACCCGGGCCGCTGGCCGTTCGGTCCGGCGGGGAACGCGCGGATGGTCACCGTGCACGGAAGAATCCGGTATTCGAACGCCGAGGCGTGCCTTGGCGCCGCCGAAGCCGGCCTCGGGCTCGCCTGCGTGCCGGCCTTCGTCGCCGCAGACGCGCTTCGGTCGGGCCGTGTCGTACGGCTGCTCGCCGCATTCGAGGCCGCGCCCTACGGGGTGCACGCGCTTTACCCGCATAGCCGACACCTAGCTGCGAAGGTTCGGGTGCTCGTCGACTTCTTGGCCGAGCACTATCGCGGCTCTCCGAAATGGGAGACGGGTTGGTAGGAATTGCTGCCATTCAGGAAGCAATCATCTTCCCGCTGGCATGATTATCATTTGTTCCGCAGAATGCCATCTTCCCCTCATCGACATCGCGCCCACGCGCCCCATTTGAGGAGAACCGAAATGACCTACGCCACCGCGTCCACATCCATCCGCCCGTCGCTGGTTGAAGGCGTGACCAATGCCGATCTTGCCGCGACGATCCTGCGTGTTGCGATGGGTGCCCTGTTCCTTGCCCATGCCGGGCTGAAGCTGTTCATTTTCACGCCGGTCGGCACGGCGGGTTACTTTGCCAGTCTCGGCCTGCCCGGGCCGCTCGCCTATCTCGTCATCGCGGCCGAGCTGTTCGGCGGCATCGCGCTGATCCTTGGCGCCTATTCCCGCTGGGTGTCGCTGGCGCTGGTGCCGATCCTGCTTGGCTCGATCTATGTGCCGCACGGCGCAGCCGGCTTCTTCTTCTCGAACGAAGGTGGCGGCTGGGAATTCCCGGCGTTCTGGGCGGTGACCCTGGTGGTCCAGGCCCTGCTGGGCGACGGCGCCTGGGCGTTGAAGCGCGCCTGATCCGATCCACGGGCCGCGGACGTCACGCCCGCGGCCACACCCCTTTCAAGGAATGTCGTCATGACCACCACCAACGATTTCTTCGACATGAATTCGGCGCCGATGCGGATCGGTACCGTCCGGCTGAAGGTGCGCGATCTTGAAACCGTCTCGGGCTTTTACCAGCAGGTTCTTGGCCTGGTCCCGCTTGAGACCGGCAACACCCGCGCGGTCCTTGGCACCGCTGGCGTTCCGCTTCTTGAGCTTTCGGGCGATCGTGACCTGACACCGCTCGACCCGCGGCAAGCCGGGCTTTTCCACACCGCCTTCCTGATGCCGACGCGGTCGGACCTTGCGCAGTGGGTCACCCACGTCGCCGCGGCGCGGGTGCCGCTTCAAGGCGCGTCCGATCACATCGTCAGCGAGGCGTTCTACCTTGCCGACCCTGAGGGCAACGGCATTGAAGTCTACGCCGACCGCCCGGTCGCGCGCTGGCGCGGCAAGAGCGGCGAGATCGAAATGAGCACCGATCCGCTTGACCTGCAGGACCTGCTGCAAGACGCCAAGGGCACCCGGTGGTCGGGCTTTCCCGAGGGCGGCTGCATCGGCCACGTCCACTTGCAGGTCGGTGACACATCTGACGCCGACAACTTCTATCGCGACGTACTGGGCTTTGACATCGCCGCGCGCTACCCGGGCGCGAGCTTTTATGGCAGCGGCGGCTATCACCACCAGCTTGCCGGCAACGTCTGGAACAGCCGCCGTGCCGGGAAACGCCCCGCGCGGATGGCGGGGCTGGATGCCGTCGAGATCGTTGTTCGTGATGCGTCAGATCTCGTATCCATCGCCGCGCGCGCCGAAAGCGCCGGTTTCGAAAGCACCACGCATGCCGACGGCCTGACCCTGCACGATCCCTGGGGCACCGCCATCACGCTGAAGACCTGAGGAGAACACCATGCTGAGGAACGGGAAATGGGTGACCGGCTGGCAGCCGGTCCAGGCCAAGGACGCAAAGGGCGGTTTCGTCCGGCAGACCTCAGGCTTTCGCAACTGGGTCACGCCCGACGGCACCGCAGGCCCCACCGGCGAAGGTGGCTTCAAGGCCGAGCCGGGGCGCTACCATCTTTACGTCGCGCTGATCTGCCCCTGGGCATCGCGGACCCTGATCGGCCGCAAGCTGAAGCGGCTGGAGAACGTGATCTCGGTCTCGATCGTCGCGCCCGAACTGTCCGACCAGGGCTGGCGCTTCGGTGAGGCGGGCGACGACAACCGGGACGCGCTGAACGGCGCGACCTATCTGCACGAGATCTACACCCGTGCCGATCCCGCCATCTCGGGCCGGGCGACGGTGCCCGTCCTGTGGGACAAGCAACGCGGCACCATCGTCAACAACGAATCCGCCGATATCCTGCGCATGATGAATTCGGGCTTCGGCGACCTGGCCGACCCGACAATCGACCTTTACCCCGCCGCCCTGCGCGACAAGATCGATGCGCTGAACGCCCGCATCTACCCCAAGCTCAACAACGGCGTCTATCGCGCCGGATTCGCCACGACGCAGGTCGCCTATGAAGAAGCGTTCCACGACGTCTTTGACATGCTCGACGAGATTGAGGCGCGCCTTGGTGACGGGCGCGACTTCCTGCTGGGCGACGATTTCACCGAAGCTGACATAAGACTGTTCGTGACGCTGGTGCGCTTTGACGCCGCCTATCACGGTCTGTTCAAGTGCAACCTGCGCCGCATTGCCGACTACCCGGCGCTGAGCGCCTACCAGGCGCGGATCCTCGCGCTTCCCGGCGTGCGCGAAACCGTCAGCATCGACCACATCAAGCGCGGCTACTACTCGATCAAGGCGCTGAACCCGACCGGCATCGTTCCGCTCGGCCCCGAACTGCCATGGGCGGCATGACTTCTGCGTTCAACAGCCGGCACCCCGGCCCGCGCAGCCAGCCAATCACGGGTCGTACGCCCCTGAAATAGGAAGGAAAGTCCGGCCACCGATGGTTCGGACGAACTGAAATCCGGCGGGGCACGGCGCGGCGGTCCCGTGTCGCGGACCTGGTCGGGCACGACGGAAAAGCCGTCCGCGCCCCCCAGACCCCGCGCCGACAGCGCCCTTGCGCGAAACGCGGGACAGGTGGATAGTTTTGACGAAACACGTCACTCGCCGGAGGTTCCGATGATCACGCGCATCCTGTCCACCACCGCCGCCCTTGCGGTGCTTGCC
The DNA here is from genome assembly GCF_046507575.1 of Pontitalea aquivivens. NCBI lineage: Bacteria > Pseudomonadati > Pseudomonadota > Alphaproteobacteria > Rhodobacterales > Paracoccaceae > Pontitalea > Pontitalea aquivivens. The sequence continues at coordinate 80,490 of NZ_JBKFEY010000009.1, forward strand.
ACCGCTGCCGGGGCCGAAACGGTCTGGCGGTTCAACAACAACTACGCACCCACCCGGCCCGAATCCGGCCATATCCGCGCCTTCGCCGAAGATGTCGGCCGCCTGACCGATGGCAGCCTGAAGATTGAGGTGATCGAGGGCGGCGGCATGAACCTGAAGGACGCCGACGCGCTGCGCTGGATGCAGACCGGCACGCCGGAAATCGCCTTTATCTGGCCGACCTTCATCGGCCGCGACGCGCCCGATCTGGCCAGCCTTTACGTCTATGGCTCGGTCTCGACCGCCGAGGAACACCTCAAGGCGCTGCCGGCGGTGAAAACCGCGCTGACCGGGGGCTTTGCCGAACGCGGCATTCCGGTGGTGGGCTTCATGGCGCTGCCGATCATCGACGCGAGCCTGTTCTGCCGCGAGCCGGTCACGACGCTGGACGAACTGCGCAGGAAAAAGCTGCGCGTGGGCTCGCGCGAGCAGGTGGAAACCTTCACCGCGCTGGGGGTGGCCGCACAGATCATTCCGCAGAATGAACTGTATTCCGCCCTGCAGACCGGCGTGGTCGATTGCGCCCTTTACGCCGCGCGCTTCGCCCAGTCGATTTCCCTGCAAGAGGTGGCCAAACACGCGACCTATTCGGGGTTCCCCTTCCCGCCGGTGCCCTATGCGATTGTGGCCCATCAGGGCAGCCTCGACAAGCTGACCGAGGCCGAGCGCGCCGCCCTGGCCGAGGCCGCGGTGGCCCTGGAAACGAACTCCTCCGATTTCTCGAAGGATGCCGAGGCCGAGGCCGCCGCGCGCAAGGCCCTGACCGAGGCCGGCGTGACCTGGTATGACCCGCTGACCCCGGCCGAGGTCGAGGAAATCCGCGCCGCCGCTACCACGACATGGGAAACGCTGTCCACCGAGGGCGGCGACAAGGCGCTGGCCTATCGCGCCCAGATCCTTGAGGCGCTGGCCAAGTGACACTGGCTGAGCGTATCGACCGGGCGATCCTCTGGGTCGCCCGGGCCCTTGCAGCCCTGGGCGCGGGGGCCGTGGCGGTGATGGCCGCGCTGACGGTGGCGGCGGTCTTCATGCGCTATGGCCTGGGCGCGCCCTTTCGCTTTACCGAGGAACTGGGCGGGCTGATGCTGGTGTGTTCGGTCTTTCTGGGCATGCCCTATGTGCTGGCCAGCCACGCCAACATCCGCGTGACACTGGCCTCGGACCGGGCGCGCGGGCCGCTGCGGCGGATGGTCTGGGTGCTGGGGCAGATCGTGCTGATCGCCTTTGCCGCCATCTTTTTCCGTGACGCGCTGGCGGATGCGCAATTCACCCAGAAGCTGAACCTCAAGACCGAGGTGGCGCGCATCGGCCTTGCGCCCTTCGTCTGGGTCATGGTCGCCGCCGTGGGCCTTGTCGGCGTGATCGGCGCCTGGCAGGCGCTGCGCCCGCCGCCCGAGAAACCCGAAGGACCGCATCCATGATCTGGGCCGTGATGGGCGGCACGCTTCTGGGCACAGTCCTGACCGGCGCGGTGCTGGGGGCGGCGCTGGGGCTGACGGGATTTGTCATCCTGCAATTCTGGTCGGGTGGCGCCACCAGCCTGGGGGTGCAGGCGGTCTGGAACACCTTCAACAGCTTTACCCTGACGGCGATCCCGCTGTTCATCCTGCTGGGGGAAATCCTTGTCGCTTCGGGCCTTGCGCGCAACATCTACCGCGCGCTGAGTCCGCTGTTCTCGCGCCTGCCGGGCGGGTTGCTGCATACCAACATCGCGGTCTGCGGCCTGTTCGGCGCGGTGTCGGGCTCGTCGATGGCGGTGGCGGCGGCGGTGGGCTCGGTCGCCTATCCCGAATTGACGCGGCGCGGCTATGACCGGCGCGCGGTGGTGGGCACGCTGGCGGGCGGCGGCACGCTGGGCCTGTTGATCCCGCCCAGCCTGAGCCTTCTGATCTATGGCGCCTTTACCGAAACCTCGATCGGCAAACTGTTTCTGGCGGGCGTCCTGCCGGGGATCGTGGCGGCGCTGGCCTTCATGGCCTGGATCGTGATCCACGCCCGCCGCAACCGCGCGATCGCGCCCGATGAGCCGCATGTGGCGCTTTGGCCCGCCCTGCGCGCCCTGGCCGAAACCTGGCCGCTGCTGACGCTGATCCTGGCGGTGCTGGGCAGCCTGTTCGCGGGGCTGGCCACGCCAACCGAAAGCGCGGGCGTCGGTGTTCTTGCCGCCATCGTCATCGGCTATACCCGGGGCGATCTGACGCTTGCCGGCATCGGCCAGGCGCTGATGACCACGGTCACCACCTTCAGCGTGATCGGCATGGTTTTCATGGGCGCGGTGGTTCTGGCACAGTCGATTTCGGTGCTGGGCCTGCCGCAGCAACTGTTGCGCATGCTGACCGAACTGGAAATCGGCCCGCTGGAACTGCTGGCGGTGGTGGTGCTGATCTATGTCCTCTTGGGCATGGTGTTCGACGGGCTGTCGATGATGATCATGACCCTGCCGATCGTCTTTCCGCTGCTGGTGGGGGTGGGCTATGATCCGGTCTGGCTGGGCGTCGTCATCACCCTGCTGATCGAGATCGGGATGCTGACCCCGCCGGTCGGCATGAATATCTTTGTCGTGATCGGCATGACCAATGGCGAGGTCCGGCTGGGTGAAGGCGCGCTGGCGGTGCTGCCCTACTGGCTGGTGTTGCTGGGGCTGATCGCGCTGATCACCGCGTTTCCGGGGCTGGTGCTTTGGCTGCCCGGGCTGGTCGCACTGTAGGGGGGAACGATGGCAGATCTGGACCGTGCGCGCGCCAGCGCCCTGATGGCGGCCGAGGGGATCGAGGCGCTGATCCTGCTGTCGCCCGAAAGCTTTCGCCACGCCACCGGCGCGCAGCCGGGGGTAGGCACGATGTGGCGCCGGGCGGGCGCGGTGGCGGTGCTGGTGCCCGCCGACCCGAACCTGCCGGAAATGGCGGTGGTGTCGGACCTGTTCGTGCCCGCCTTCCGCGCGGCCTCGCATATCACCGACATCCGGCCAAGCCCCTTGTGGGTGGAAATCGCCACCCTGCCGCCGGGGCTTGATGCCCTGCCGCTGGATCAGGCCCTGACCCGCGCCTGGGCGACCGAGGGGCGCGATCCCGATTTCCTGCGCCCCACCACCTTCGACCCGGCGACCTGCTGGCGGCATCTGGCGCAGGCCCTGACGGATCGCGGCCTGTCCCAGGCCCGCGTCGGGGTGGAAATGGCGGCGATCTCTGCCGCCGACCTGCCGGCACTGGCAAGCGCCCTGGCGCCTGCGCGGCTGGTCGATGGCAGCGCGCTTTCCGCCCGGCTGAAGATGGTGAAATCCCCCGCCGAAATTGCGCTGCTGCGGCAGGCCGTCGGCTTGGCCGAACAGGGCATCGCCGCGATCCGCGACGCCATTGCCCCAGGCATCAGCCGCGATGCGCTGTCCGCGATCTGGTCCGCCACGATCGCCGCAAACAAAGGCGATGCGCCGCTGACCGGGGCCTGGGATTATCTGTCCGTCGGGCCCGATCCCTGGGGCGGCAATGCGGTGGCCCTGCCGGGCGATCTGATCAAGGTCGATGTGGGTTGCCTGATGGCGGGCTATACCTCGGACACGGGGCGCACCTTCGTGGCGGGCGCGCCCTCGGCTAGGGCGCAGCGGGTGCATGACGCGCTGATGGCGGGGTTCCGGGCCGGGATGGCGGTGCTGGGCCCCGGCATCCCCCTGTCGCAGGTGCATCGCGTGACGCAAGACGCGATCCGCGGCGCGGGCCTGCCGGGCTTCAGCCGGGGTCATTACGGCCACGGTCTGGGCGCCAGCCTTGGCAGCGAGGAATGGCCCTTCATCGCCGCCGACAGTGACGTGATCGCCGAACCCGGCATGGTGCTTGCCTTCGAATGCCCCTTCTACGTCACGGGCCTTGGCGGTTTCATCATCGAGGATCAGGTTCTGATCACCGCCACCGGGGCCAAGCCGATGAACCGCCTGCCCCATGACCTGATCGCTTGCGGCTAGATCAGTTCAGGCGGTGCGCCCGGTACAAGGATCCGATGCGATGCCGTAGTTGCGCACCCGGCAGACCGCCCCCAAAGTCCGGTATTCCCGCCTGTGCGTTACCCGCGCTTGCCAGCCAGCAGTGACAGTTGCAGGTCAAGCAGCCGCATCCCTTCGGTCTCCAGCGAAAATCCGCGCGCGCCAAGGCCCCAACGGATGGCGATACCCTGCACCAGCGATGTCAGCAGGATTGCGGCATCCTGTGCCTCGATGTCCGCACCTGTCGATCCATCCCTGCCCATGTCTTCCAGACAGGCAACCAGATGTGCCTGATACTGCGCCAAAAGCCCGCGAAAGCGGTCGCGCAGAAATGCGTTGTCGACGTTCAATTCGCGCGAATGCAGGATGGCGGGCAGCGCCGGGCAGGCCTCGATCTGGCGCAGCTGGGCCGCAATCAGGCCACGCAGCCGGTCTTTCGGCGCACCACGGCCGGCCAGCGCCTGATCCCAGGCCCGATGCAGGCGTTCGGCGATCACCTCGCCCACGCTGGTCCACAGTTCAGCCTTAGCCGGAAAATGCCGGAAGATCGCGGCCTGCGTCACCCCGACCTCACGCGCGATGTCGTTCGTGGTCAAGCGATCCGGCCCGATCCGGTCGGCCAGGCGCAAAAGCGCCTCGACAATGTCGGCCTTGCGGTCTTCGGCGGGTTTTCGGCGGATCATGGCGGCCCCTTGTAAGTAATCTATCACTAACATTATAATGACAAAAATCAAGCCGATTCGGCTGAGGAGCCTTCCATGCCCCGCCTGCCTGCCCTTCTGGCCCTTCCCCCCATCGCGCTTGGCGCCGCGATTGCCGCCTGGATGATCACGACCGCGCCCGGCCCCGCGCAGGAAAGCGGCCCCATGCCCGGTCTGGCGGTCCGCGTAACGCCTGTTGCCGCGCAGGATATCCGCCCGGTGACGCATGGCTGGGGCGCGGTCCGCGCCGCACAAGGCTGGACCGCCGTGGCCGAGGTGCGCGGGCAGGTGATCTGGCGCCACCCCGACCTGGAAGAGGGTCAGCTGATCCCGGCGGGCACCGAGGTGCTGCGCATCGATCCGGCCGATTACGATCTGGCCATCGCGCAGGCCGAGGCGGACCTGATGGCGCTGCAGGCCGAAGCGGCACAGATCGCCGCCGAGGCCGAAAATACCAACCGCGTGCTGGCCCTTGAATCCGGGCGGCTGGCCCTGGCCGAGGCTGATCTGGCCCGCATCCGGGGGCTTGTGACGCAGGGGGTGAACCCGCAAACCCGCGCGGATGAGGCCGAAAAGGCGGTGCTGCAAACCCGCCGTACCGTGACCGAGCTGCAAAACAGCCTGTCCCTGATCCCGTCGCGGCAGGCCCGCATCAGCGCCCAACAGGCCCGGACAAAGGCCACCCTGGCACGCGCCCGCCGCGACCGCGACCAGACCGTGCTGACCGCCCCCTTCGATCTGCGCGTGACCAGGGTCGCGGTGGATCTGTTCCAGCCGGTGGCCATCGGCCAGGTTCTGGTGCAGGGCGATGGGCTGGACCGGGCCGAGGTGGTGGTGCAGGTTCCCCTGCCCGCCTTCCGGCGGCTGTTGTTCCCGATCGACCGGCCCGATGATCCGTTGGCCGCAATCCGGCAAGGCCCCGCATCGCGGATGAGCGCGCAGTTGCACCCGCTGTCGGACCCGTCGCAGATCTGGCAGGCCGAGGTGGCCCGCGTCGAAGGCGCGCTTGACCCCAAGGCGCGCAGCGTGCCGGTGGTGGTCAGCGTGGCCAACCCCTATACCGATGCCGCCCCGCCCCTGCGCCTTCCATTGGTGCCGAACATGCAGGTACAGGTAACCCTGACCGGCGCGCCTGTGCACGATGCGGTTGCCATCCCCGAGGCTGCCGTGCACGGCGATACCGTCTATCTGGCCACCGCCGATGACCGGCTTGAAATCCGTCCCGTCACCCCCGCCTTCCGGCAGGATGGGCTGGTGGTGATCCGCGACGGTCTTGCCCCCGGCGACCGTCTGGTGCTGGATGACATCGCGCCGGCCCTGCCCGGCATGCTGCTGCTGCCCGTTCCGCCCGGGGCCACGCCATGATCCGCTGGTTTACGGGGCATCCCACGGCGGCCAACCTTCTGCTTCTGGTGTTCATCGCCGCCGGCAGCTTTGCCGCGCCGACGCTGCTGCGCGAAACCTTCCCCGATTTCCGCCCCGCCGAGGCCGAGATCGTCGTCACCTATCGCGGCGCGGCGGCCGAGGATGTGGAAACCGGCATCTGCGCGCCCTTGTGGGATGCGGTGCAGGGGGTCGAGGCGCTGGACAGCCTTACCTGCGCCGCGCAGGACAACCGCGCCCGCGCCGTGGCCACCATGAAACCTGCGGGCGACGCCAACCGCTTCGTGGCCGAACTGCGCACCGAAGTGACCGCAATCGACACCTTCCCCGACCGCGCCGATCCGGCCACGGTGCGCGAATTGCACCGCACCGATCTGGTTACCTCGGTCGCGGTATCGGGCGATCTGCCCTTGTCCGAGCTTGATCTTTACGCTGACGGCCTGGCCGACCGGCTGGCGGCGCTGCCCGATGTGGCACGGGTCAACCGGGCGGGGCTGGGCGCGCGCACGCTTTCGGTACTGCCCGACCGTGCGGTTCTGGCCCAGCACGGGCTGACGGCGGCGGGGCTGGCACAGGTGATCGGCGTGCAAAGCCTGGATCTGCCCGCGGGGCGGCTGGAAACCGCCGCGCAGGACCTGACCCTGCGCTTCACCGCCGAGGCCCGCACGGTCGGGATGCTGGCTGCCCTGCCCGTTCTGACACGACCCGACGGCGCAGTGCTGACCCTGGGCGAGGTCGCGCGGATCACCGAAACCCATGAGCCGCCCGAGGAACAGGCCCGCCTGAACGGGGCCCCCGCCATCATCCTGGAAATCCACAAACCGCTGGAGGCGGATGCCCTGCGCGCGCTGGATGCGGTCAAGGCGGTGGTGGTCACGGAAACCGCCCGCCTGCCCGAAAGTGTGTCGGTTCAGGTCGTTCAGGACGTCACCTCGATTATCCGCGATCGCCTGGCCATGCTGGTGGAAAACGGCATCATCGGCCTGCTGCTGGTGGTCGCGGTCATGAGCCTGTTTTTCCGCCCGGCCTTTGCGATCTGGGCGGCGATGGGCCTGCCGGTGGCGTTTCTGGGCGCTTTCCTGTGGATGTCGGTCACGGGGCTCAGCCTGAACATGATGACGCTGGTCGCCCTTCTGATGGCGATCGGCATCGTGATGGACGATTCCATCGTGCTGTCGGATTCCATCGCCGTTCATGCGGCCAGGGGCGTCAGTGTCGACAGCGTCACCGCCGGTGTGCTGGCCGTAGCGCCGGGGGTGGCGTCCTCATTCCTGACCACCGTTGCGGTTTTTGTCCCGCTGTCCTTTCTGTCGGGCGAACTGGGCGCGGTGCTTGAGGTGCTGCCGCTGGTCCTGCTGGCTGCGCTGGCCGCAAGCCTGATCGAGGCCTTTCTGATCCTGCCCCATCACCTGAAAGGCGGGCTTACGGGCAAGGACAGGCCGCCCTCACGGTTCCGCGCGGCCTTTGACCGGGGCTTTGCCGCGCTGCGCGACCGTGGCGTCGGCCGGCTGGCCGATGCGGCGATCCGCGCCCGCTGGCTGGTGCTGGGGCTGTCGGTGGGCGCGCTGGTCGCAACGTTCGGGGCCCTGGGCGGCGGGTTGGTCAAGCGCGAGGCAATGCCCGACATTGACGGCGATGTGCTGGAAGCGCGCATCCTGCTGCCCGCGGGCACGCCGCTGGCCCGTACAAACGACGCCGTGGCACAGGTCGAAGCCGCCTTGGCCCGCGTCAATGACCGGCTCAGCCCCGCCCAACCCGGCGCGCAGGCGCTGGTGCTGCGCACCATCACGCGACTGGGGCGCAATGCCTCGGCGGGGGAAACGGGGCCGCATCTGGCCACCGTCTCGGCCGACCTTCTGTCAGCGGAAACCCGTGCCACGACACTGGACGACCTGATCGCCCAATGGCGCGATGAAATCGGCCCGCTGCCCGGTGTATCCTCGCTGATCCTGATGGAACCCGGGATCGGCCCGCAGGGAATCGCGGTGGAACTGCGCCTGTCGCACCCCGACCTTGCCACGCTGGAAGCCGCCGGGCGGGCGACGCTGGCCGAACTGGAAACCTATCGGGGGGTGCGCAATGCGATGCTGGACCTGCGCCCCGGCAAACCCGAACTGCGCCTGCACCTGGCACCGGGGGCGCGCACGCTGGGGCTGACGGCCGCCGATGTGGCGGGGCAGTTGCGGGCCGCCTATCTGGGCACGCAACTGGCCGATGTGCGCCAGGGCGACCTGCCCTTTGAGGTGCAGGTTCTTCTGGCGGCCAGCGACCGCGATGCCCGCGCCGATCTGGAAAACTTCACCATCGCACTGCCCGACGGCACGGCGGTACCGCTGGATACCGTGGTCAACATCCAGGAGGCGCGCGGCTGGTCCAGCATCACCCGGCGCGACGGGCTGCGCACGCTGACGGTGCAGGCCGATGTCGATGGCCGCATCGGCAATGCCGATGCGATCACCGCGCGAATTACAAACGGCTTTCTGCCCGATCTGGCCGCCCGTCACCCGGGCCTGACGCATGAAGTCGCAGGCCAGGCGGCCAATTCCGCCGAAACCGTCGGCTCAATCCTGCGCGGCTTCCTGATCGGGATCGTAGGGGTTTATCTGATCCTGTCATTCCAGTTCCGCAGCTATGTCGAACCCCTGATCGTGATGCTGACCATACCCCTGGCCTTTCTGGGGGTGATCTGGGGCCATGTGCTGATGGGCTACAACATCTCGATGCCTTCGCTTGTGGGCGCGGCCTCATTGGCCGGGATCGTCGTCAACAACGCCATCCTTCTGGTCGAGGTGATCCGGGCGCGGATGACGGCGGGGCTGGGCGTGATACAGGCCGCGGGCGCGGCCGTGCGATCGCGTTTCCGCCCGATCTTCGTGTCGGTTTCCACCACCATCCTGGGGATGGCGCCGCTTCTGGCCGAAACGTCGACCCAGGCGCAGACACTGAAACCGCTGGTCATCTCGGTGGTCTTTGGTCTGCTGACCTCGACGGTGCTGGTGCTGCTGGTCCTGCCAGCATTCTACGCCATTCTTGCCGATCTCGGGCTGGGCCGCGCTGGCCGCACCAGCCGCTGAGCGGAATGCAACACGATCCGCGGCGGCCTTCATCCGCAAATTGCTTGTTGGCGTCCTGGCCGGGCACCGTTCCGGGCGCCTGAAACGGTCTACAGGATGGGCGCCCGATCGCACACCGCCATAACACACTGGCCGCAAGTCCCGGACCCTGTTGCGTGAAGGCGACATCACGGCACCAGGATTGCCACCCCGGCCACAAGCACCGCGTCTTACCCGCCGATCAACAGGATCTCGGCGGTGATGCAGATGCGGTTTTCCCCGGCCATCAGCACGCCACAACAGGGCCTGCCGTCAAAGCCGACCGAAGCCACGTCAAGGCAGACCCGCCCCCCCGCCAACCGCCCCGCGCGCACCAGGATCTCGGTGGCGTAGCTGTCCAGCCGCGCGCCGGTGAACCGGGTATCGACCAGGCTGCCGATACCCTCGATCCGGGCCTCGGACATCCCCGCCCCTTGGGCGATCCGTGCCAGCAGGGCATGGGGGTCTTCGTTCGGGCGCAACGTGCACAGCACGGCATCGGCGCCATCGGCGTCCCCCGCCGCTTGCGGGGCGAACAGGTCAAAGCCGGTTTCCGGGTCGGGCATAACCGACAGGCCCGCCCCGCGCAGGCCCCAGCCCTCGGCCAGAAGATCCTCGGCCAGGGCCGAGTCCGGCAGCAGCATGTGGCCCATGTGCAGCGCGCCATCGGCCGACCACAGCCCGTGGCAATGCTGAAAGGCCGCGCCCGCCCGGTTGCCCAGATGCAGCCCCGCGTCCTGGACCCGGGCATCGTGCAGCGGGGGCGCGGCGCGGTACCATGCCGCCCGGCCATCGCCCGGCGCGGGCCCGGGCACGACATAGGACAGGCGGCGGAAATGTGCCCCGACAAGGCGCAGATACCCGGCGGTGAACCCGGCCCTGGCAAAGGCGTCGGTGACCGCACGGTCAAAGGGCAGGCCCGCCGCGATCCGCAGCGTCACCGGCGTGGCCCGGCAGGGCAGCGCGGCAAAACGGGCGGGATTGCGCGGCCCGGGGTGGGCAAGACTGCGCGGCGCGATCATCCCGCGGTGTCCGCGGGCGCGATGTCGCCGCGCGCGGCAAGCTCCTCGCGGATCATCTTCTTGGTGATCTTGCCATAGGCCGACTTCGGCATTTCATCCCAGAAGATCACCTGACGCGGCATCTTGTAGCGCGCGATCCTGCCCGCAAGCCAGTCCAGCAGCGCCGCACCGTCCGGCGCCGCCCCCGCACGGGCGACACAGACCGCCACGCCGACCTCACCCCACAGCGGGTCGGGCACACCAAGCACGGCAACCTCGGAAATGTCGGGATGTTGCAGGATCTTTTCCTCGATCTCGCGCGGATAGATGTTGGATCCGCCCGAGATATACATGTCCGACGCCCGCCCCGTCAGATAGACAAAGCCCTGCGCATCCATGTGCCCCAGATCGCCGGTCAGGAACCAGCCGTTGCGGAAGCTTTTGGCATTGGCGCCCGGGTTATTGAAATAGCCCGCAAAGACCGCCGGGCCGATCACCGCGATTTCACCCGTCTCGCCGGGGGCGCATTCGTTGCCCTGGGCATCCTGGATCTGCACCTGCATCCCGGTGCGGGCAAAGCCGCAGGTGCCGATGCGCATGACGGCATCGTCCAGATGGTGATGCGCGGGTGGCAGAACGGTGATGTTGCCCGTCACCTCGCCCAGGCCGAAATACTGCACCAGCTTCGGGCCCAGAACCTGCAGCGCGCGGATCTGATCAGCGCGATACATCGGCGCGCCGGCATAGATCACATAGCGCAGGCTGGAATGGTCATGATCCGCCACCGACGGGTGTTCAACCAGCAGCTTGACGATCGTGGGCACGGTGAAGGCATTGGTGACCTTCCATTTTTCGACCAGCCGCCAGACCTCGGCCGGGTCGAATTTCGTCCCCCCCGGCAGGATGGTCTTTGCGCCATGCGCCACCTGCGCCAGCTGATGGATGCCCGCCCCGTGCGACAGCGGCGCCACCACGATCGAGGCATCCCCCGGCCCGGTCCCCGGCATCAGATCGCACAGATGGTTGGTGATCACGAAGGCCAGCTGCCCATGCGTCAGCACCGCCGCCTTGGGCCGCCCCGTCGTGCCCGAGGTAAAGAAGAACCACGCCGGATCATCGCGCGCCACCGCCACGGCGGGTGCGGCCTGGCCCATGTAATCGGCCACCAGGCTGTCATAATCCGCCGCGCCCTGCCCGCCGATCGAGATACGAAAGCCCGGATCGGCGCAGGCGGCGGCATGATCGGCAAACTCGGCCCCGTACAGCAGCCCGCGCGCCTGCGAACTTTGCGCAAGCCAGGCGATATCCTCGGGCGACTGGCGGAAATTGGCCGGTACCCAGACCGCACCGATCCGCCAGCAGGCGAACATCGCCTCGAACATCTGGTTGTTGTTGGCCGATTGCACCAGCAGCCGGTCGCCCTTGCCAAGGCCAAACCGGTCGACCAGGGCGGCGGCGAAGGCGGCGGAACGGGCCTCGATCTCGGCCCAGGTCCAGCTGCGGTCGCCCCAGACAAAGCCGATCTCGTCGGGGTGGCGCCGGGCGCTTTCGGTCAGGAACTGCGACAGGTTCATCACCCGCGTCGAAACCGGCGCGATCCCGTTCGAAAGGTCGATGGTCATTTCACGCGTTCCAGGATCGAGACGTAATTCGTGACCGCAGCGCCACCCATGTTGAACACGCCCGCCATCGTGGCGCCGGGGATCTGCATGCCACCTGCCTCGCCCATCAGCTGCATCGCGGCCATGACGTGCATCGACACGCCCGTGGCGCCGATCGGGTGCCCCCTGGCCTTCAACCCCCCCGAAGGATTGACCGGCAGCTTGCCCCCCTTCGCGGTGGTACCTTCGCGGATGACGCGCGCGCCCTGCCCGCGTTCGGCCAGGCCCATCGCCTCATATTCCAGCAATTCGGCAATGGTGAAGCAATCGTGCGTTTCCACCAGCGACAGATCACCCAGCCCCACCCCCGCGCGTTCCAGCGCCTGCGCCCAGGCGCGCCGGGCGCCGGCGAATTCCAGCGCGTCGCGGCGCGACAGCGCCATCATCTCATTGGCATGCGTCCGCGCGCGGAAGGCGATGGCGCGACGCATCCCCGCCGCGGTTTCGGGATCGGCCAGCACCAGAACCGCCGCGCCGTCCGACACCAGCGAACAATCCGTGCGGCGCAGGGGGCCTGCCACGATCGGGTTTTTTTCCGACACGGTATTGCAGAATTCCTTGCCGAAATCCTTGCGCATATGGGCCAGCGGGTTGGCCATGCCATTGGCATGGTTCTTGGCCGCGATCATCGCCAGGGCCTCGGACTGGTCGCCATGGCGCTGGAAATAGTTACCCGCGATCTGGCCAAACAGGCCAGCAAAGCCACCCCCTACCTGCGCCTCTTCCTTGTGATAGCTTGCGCCCAGCAGAATGTCGCCCACCTTGGCGGTGGGTGTCGCGGTCATCTTTTCCGCGCCGATCACCAGCGCGATCTTGCCGCGGCCGGCGGCGATGAAATCCATCGCCCCATGCAGCGCCGCCGATCCGGTGGCGCAGGCGTTTTCATAGCGCGTGGCAGGCGTGTGGGCAAAGCGGTCATCCCCCATCGCCACCAGTGCGCCCTGAAAATCCTGCGGGGAAAAGCCGTTGTTGAAGACCCCCACGAACAGGCCATCCACATCCGCGGGGGTGATGCCGGCATGGACCAGGGCCTCGGACACGGCGGCGGCCATCAGGGCCTCGGTATCGGGCAGGTCGGATTTGCCAAAGGCGGTATGCCCCCAGCCGACAATCTGGGCTTCGTTCATGCGGTTCTCCTGTCAGGTGTGCCCCGGCGCAGGGCGTAAAGCCGGGCCAGGGATTTTTCGATCTCGGCCGCCCCGGCGCGCAGCCGGACCAGCAGGTCATCGCGGCGCGGGCGCTGCATCCGGCTTTCGATCGCGGCCAGCGACAGCGCACCGGCCAGGGCGCCATCGGGCCAGCGCAGCGCAAGCCCCAGGCCCCAGGAATCGGGGTAAAGCAGCCCGGGGTTCAGCGCATGGCCATTCTGGCGCGTGACCCGCACATGATCGCGGATCAGATCGGGGGGCAGGGCGGCATAGCTGGCCGCCAGCTGCGCGGCATTGGCGTCCAGCGCGGCCTCGACCTCGGCATCGGGCAAGGCCGCCAGCATCGCCAGCGACCCCGCCCCCACGCCCAAGGGGTGCAACTGCCCCGCCATCAGCGCATGGGTGCGGATCGGATAGCTGCCCTCTTCGCGGTGCAGGCACAGCGCCCAATACCCCTGCCGGATGGAAACAAAGGCCGCATCCCCGGTTTCACGGGCAAGCCGGGCCAGGACGGCAAAGGAATGTTCCAGAATTCCATGGCGTTGCGCCGCAAACATCCCCAGAATATAGGCCTCTTCGCCCAGGAAATAGCGTCGCGTATCAGGGTTCTGTTCGACCAGGCCACCGCGCATCAGCGCCAGCAGCAGCCGCCGCACGGTGGGCTTGTTCAGCCCGCTTTGCGCGACCAGATCGCCCAGTGTCACGCCCGCCACGCCCCCCCGGCCCACCGCGCTTAACAGGGCAAGCGCACGATCCACCGTCTGGGCGCCACCCAGGCCTGTCGAGGACGCCTTTCCCATTTGTTCCATATTGTGGACCACAATTCCGCCCCAGCAAGCCATTTGCAACAAAGTTTTCAGCTTGATTTTTGCCTTTTACGATCCTTTTGCAAGGCTTTATTTTTCTTGTCCGATTTTCCATTCCACTATATGGATCAACAATGCTGCAGGAGGCAGCACCATAACCGGCCCCAAGGGGCCACCTGCTTGGGAGGAAGACATGACATTCGCAATTTTCGGCAGGACTGCCTTCGCGTCGATACTGGCCGGCGCGCTGATGGCCGGTGCCGCCGGTGCCGAAACACTGCGCCTGTCGCACAACACCGGCGACACCACCACCTGGCACAAGGGGGCCGAAAAATTCGCCGAACTGATCGCGGGCGCGACCGGCGGCGACATCGAGGTGCGCGTGTTCCCCAATGCCCAGCTTTCGGGCGGTGACCAGATGCGCCAGGCTGAAATGGTGGGCCGCGGCGCGCTGGATCTGGTGGTGACCTCGGCGATCAACGTGACGCCTCTGGTGCCGGAAATGGCCGTGTTCTCGTTGCCCTACCTCTATGCCAACTACGCACAGGTCGATGCCACCACCCAGGGCGCACCCGGCGAGATGATGGCGGGTATCCTGGCCGGAAAGGGCATCGTCGTTCTGGCCTGGGGCGAAAACGGCTTTCGCGAAGTCACCAACAACATCCGCCCCGTCACCTCGCCCGACGATATGAAGGGGCTGAACATGCGCGTCGCGGGGCCGATGTACATCGACGTGATGAACGCGCTTGGCGCCAACCCCCAGCAGATGCAGTGGGGCGAAACCATCACCGCGCTGCAGCAGGGCGTGGTCGATGGCCAAGAAAACCCGATCGGCGCGGTCATCATTCCGCAGCAGGTCTATGAGGTGCAGAAATACCTGACGACCTGGCATTATTCCTACGACCCCATCTTCATCGGCATCAGCCAGCAGAAATGGGACAGCTATGATGCCGAAACCCAGGCCAGGCTGCGCGCCGCCGCCCAGGAAGCCATGAGCTATCAGCGCGACATCTCGCGCGAGGCGACGGCCAGCGGCATCGACTTCCTGCGCGAAAAGGGCATGGAGGTCTATGAACCCACCGCCGAGGAACTGGCCGCCTTCAAGACCGCAACCCAAAGCGCGTTTGACACCTGGGCGGCCAAGGTCGGCCCGGAAATCGTCGGTGCCTTCCAGGACGCGATCGCGGCCGCCAACTGAGCCTTTGGCCGGCGCGCCCGATACAGGCGCGCCGGTCTGGTTTCAACCCGGGGGAGGCGTGATGGCGTTCATCCTGCACGAGGCCGAAAAGATCATCTGCGCGGTGCTCTTTCTGGCGATGACCTTGCTGGGCTTTGCCAATGTCGTGGTGCGCTACGGCACGAATTATTCCCTGGCCGTCACCGAAGAACTGTTGACCAACGGCTTCCTGCTGCTGACCGTGTTCGGGGCGGCGGTGGCGGCGCGGCGGGGCGAACATCTGGCCGTGACGCTGGTACATGACCTGTTGCCGCGCCCGCTGCAACGGGCGGTCTTCCTTCTGTCGGTGTTGCTGTCGGTCGCGCTTCTGGCGCTGTCGGCGTGGTTTTCCTGGCAATCCGTCGCCAATCTGATGGCCAACGGCATGCGGTCCTACGGGCTGGGGATCCCCGCCTGGTATTATCAGATCGCGGTGCCCTTCGGCTTTGCACTGGTGCTGGTGCGCTATCTGCAGCATGCGGTTTCGGTGCTGCGCGGCGCCCCGCAGCATGAGGTGATCCCCGATGTCTGACCCGTTTCCCGGCCTGCCCGCGGGCACCGAGATGATCATCCTGTTTTTCATCCTGATCGCGCTGCGCGTGCCTGTGGCCTTTTCGCTGGGCCTGTCGGCGATCCATGCGATGTGGCAGATCGGCTTCGGGCTGGACCTGGCGGGCGATCTGATCGCCACGGGGGTTACGAAATTCTCGCTGCTGGCCATTCCCTTCTTCATTCTGGCGGGCACGCTGATGGGATCGCTGGGTATCGCGGAACGGATGATCCGGTTCTTCCGGGTGCTGATCGGCACTACGCCGGGGGGCATGGGGGTGGTGGGTACGGTGGTGTGCCTGTTCTGGGGCGCGGTCAGCGGATCGGGCCCGGCCTCGGTGGCCGCGATCGGCCCGATGATCATCAAGGGGATGGAGGAAGACGGCTATCCGCGCGCTTATGCGGCGGGTCTGGTCTGTACCGGGGCGGCACTGTCGATCGTGATCCCGCCCTCGATCGGGCTGGTGATCTATGGGGTGATCGCGGAAACCTCGATCTCGCAGCTGTTTCTGGCGGCGATCCTGCCGGGGCTGGCGATGGGGGCGATGATGCTGCTGACGCTGCCTTTCGCAAAACCCCGCGGCGGGGCGGCGCTTGCGGCACTGTTCCCGATGCCCCATGCGGACAAGCCCTATATGACCCGGCTGTGGCTGTCGTTCAGGGACAGTTTCTGGGGCCTGATGACGCCGGTGGTCATCCTGGGCGGCATCTATTCGGGCATCTTCACCCCGACCGAGGCAGCCCTGGTCGCCACCGTCTATGCGCTGGCCGTGGGCGGGCTGGCCCATCGCACGCTGACGCTGCGCGGGCTTTACGACAGCCTGGCCAATGCCGCGGCCTCATCCGCCACGGTGATGCTGGTGGTCGCCTATGCAAGCCTTTTCGGCTGGGTCGTCACGGTCGAGGATCTGATCGGCCAGTATTCCGGCGCCCTGCTGGGGCTAAGCGAAAATGGCCTGGTGATCCTGCTGGTAATCATGCTGATCCTGCTGATCGCGGGCATGTTCATGGACCCGGTCACGGTGATGTTCATCTCGCTTCCGATCTTCATGCCGGTGGTGCGTGAACTGGGCTGGGACCCGGTCTGGTTCGGGGTCCTGGTGATGGTCAACCTGGCCATCGGCCTGATCACGCCGCCAGTGGGCATCAACCTGTTCGTGGCCGCCAACATCACCCGCCTGCCGATCGAACGGATCGCGCGCGGGGCGGTGCCCTTCCTTATCGTCTCGCTGGCGGGACTGGCGCTGATCGCGCTTGTCCCGCAACTTTCGCTGGTGGTGCTTGGCCCGCGCTGATTACCCGCGCCACACCCAACTGGGATATCCTTCATGACCGATAAAACCGCCATCGTCACCGGCGCCGCCCGCGGCATCGGGCTTGCCACCACAAAGCAGTTTCTGGCCGGGGGCCGCCGCGTCGCCATGATCGACCGCGACGCCGAGGCGCTTTTGCATGAGGCGGGCCAGCTGGACGGCGTCATCCCGGTGATCTGCGATGTCTCGCAGCCCGATCAGGTCGCGGCGATGATGGATCAATGCGCCCGCCAACTGGGCCGGATCGACGCGCTGGTCAACAATGCCGGCGTCGCCGATTTCGGCCCGATCGAAGACACCACCTTCGCCCGCTGGCGCGAGGTGATGGCCACCAACCTTGACGGCGTCTTCCTGTGTTCGCAAGCCGCGATCCCGCATCTGCGCCAGGCCCGGGGCGCCATCGTGAACATCGCCTCGATCTCGGGGTTGCGCGCCTCGACCCTGCGGGTAGCCTATGGCACATCGAAGGCGGCGGTGATCCACCTGACGCAACAACAGGCGGCAGAGCTGGGCGAATACGGCATCCGCGCCAATTGCGTGGCGCCCGGCCCGGTGCGCACGAAACTGGCGATGGCCGTCCATTCGCAGGACATCATCGATGCCTATCACGATGCGATCCCGCTGAACCGCTATGGCAGCGAGGATGAAATTGCCAGTGTCATCGTCTTCCTGTGCTCGGACAAGGCCAGCTATGTCACCGGCCAGACCATCGCATCGGACGGCGGGTTCCAGACCACCGGCGTCGGCCTGCCCGCCCTGCGGCGCGACACGGGACAGGCGTGATCCCCGGCGGGCCGCGAACCTGTTGCTGCGCGCACAACCGTGCAGTATTCTGTTTGTCGACAAGATGCCTTGAGATCACAGGAGCCCGCGACATGGCCGAGACCGAGCACGAAGCCCTTCAGGAACGCAAGCGTGGCTCGGGCGTCAAGCGGGTTTACGAATTGCTGCGCGATGAGATCCTTGATCTGAAACTGCCGCCGGGCAGCCCGATCGATGAGGTTCACCTGGCCGAACGTTTTGGCATGTCGCGCACGCCGATCCGCGAGGCGCTGGTCCGGCTGGCGGGCGAGGGGCTGGTGGAAACGCTGCCCAACCGCTCGGCCATGGTGTCGAACATCGATTTCGTGAACCTGCACACCTTCTTTGACGCGATCACACTGATGTATCGCGTCACCACCCGGCTGGCCGCGCAATACCACCGCCCCGAGGATCTGGACCGCATCCGCGCGCTGCAGGCCAGCTATGCCACCGCCGTCGACGCGCAGGATGCGCTGGCGATGGTGGCGATCAACCGCGATCTGCACGCCGCCATCGCCGAATCCGGGCGCAACCCCTATTTCACCACGCTGACCCTGCGCCTGCTGGATGAGGGGCGGCGCATCCTGCGGCTTTATTACCAGTCCTTCGATGACCGCCTGCCGCGCGAATATGTCGATGAACACGAAGCGATCATCGCCGCCATAGCCGCGCGCGATGTGGACCTGTGCGACCGGCTGGCCCGTGCCCATGCCGATCAGATCGTGCGCCAGGTCCAGCAGTTCTTTGCCCGCGACCAGCGAATGGATGTCGCGTTGTAGCCCGCGCGATTTCTTGTCGACAAATAAAATGCAAAAGGTATTATGACCTCGGGAATCGGCGCCCCGCCGGATTTCCGCCTGTTGCCGAACCCGGATCATGAGGAGTTTCCCGATGGACACCGCGATTTTCACCGGCGTCATCCCCGCGCTGATGACACCCTGCAAGGCCGACCGCACACCCGATTTCGACGCGCTGGTGCGCAAGGCAAAGGATCTGATCGCCGCGGGCATGTCCGCCGTTGTCTATTGCGGGTCGATGGGTGATTGGCCGCTGCTGACCGATGCGCAGCGGATGGAAGGGGTCGAACGGCTGGTGAAGGCCGGAATTCCGGTGATCGTGGGGACGGGGGCGGTGAATTCCGCGGCCGCCGCGGCCCATGCCGCACATGCCCAGAAAATCGGCGCGGCGGGGCTGATGGTGATCCCGCGGGTTCTGTCGCGGGGCGGTTCGCCGGTCGCACAGCGCCATCACTTCAAGGCGGTCCTGGCCGCGGCACCCGACCTGCCGGCGGTAATCTACAACAGCCCCTATTACGGGTTTGAAACCAAGGCCGACCTGTTCTTTGCCCTGCGGGCCGAACATCCGAATCTGGTGGGCTTCAAGGAATTCGGCGGCGCCCGGGCGATGACCTATGCGGCCGAACACATCACCAGCGCGGATGACGGGGTGATCCTGATGGCGGGCGTCGATACCGGCGTCTACCACGGCTATGTCAAATGCGGGGCGACCGGCACGATCACCGGCATCGGCAATGTGATCCCGAAAGAGATCCTGCATTTCGTGGCGCTGGCCAAGGCCGCCGCCGCAGGCGATGCCGATGCCCGCATCCGCGCCCGCGAACTGGGCGAGGCGCTGGAGGTTCTGTCATCCTGGGATGAAGGCTATGATCTGGTGCTGTATTACAAGCATCTGATGGTGCTGCAAGGCGATGCCGAATATGCGCTGCATTTCAACCCGACCGATGAGCTGACCCCCAGCCAGCGCGCCTGGGCCGAAACCCAGTTTGCCCAGTTCAAGACTTGGTATGCCAGCTGGAGCACGCTGCCCGGCGCGGTGCAGACCTGCAAGGTCTGATCCCGGTCACCCAATGCCACATCGTCGGCCCTCCCTGCGGGAGGGCCGTTTTCTTTGGCTCAGGCGATGGCGTCCAGCCCCTGGTCCAGCAGGCGATCAAGCTGGTCCACCTCGGCGGCGCTCAGCGTGATGCCCTGGGCCACGGCACGGGCGCGGGCGGCAAAGCGGCGCTCTGATGGCAAGCGCGCGCCCTGCCCCTTGATCGCCGCAAACAGCATTTCGGCCCGCGCGAAGGGGTCACCCGGGCGGCCGGCCGCGAATTTTTCCGGCGACAGCGCCAGGATCAGTTCCCCATGCACGGGTGCCAGCGTGGTGCTGCCCAGGAAATCCAGAACCTCGGGGCTGGTCAGATCGCCGATCATCACGCCCGCCAGCAATTCGATCATCGTGCCGATGGCCGAACCCTTGTGCCCGCCAAAGGGCAGCATCGCACCGGCCAGCGCGGCCTCGGGGTCGGTCGTGGGCGCACCTTGCGCATCCAGCGCCCAGCCCTCGGGCAAGGGCTTGCCAGCGCGGCGGTGCAATTCAATCTCGCCCCGCGCGGCAACCGACGTGGCAAAATCGAACACATAGGGGTCGCGGCCCGGCCGCGGCCAGCCAAAGGCAAGGGGGTTGGTGCCCAGCAGCGGCGTGTTGCCGCCGGTGGGCGCGACGGTGGCATAGCTGGGGCACATCACCAGCGCCGCCAGCCCCTGCGCCGTCAGCGCCTCAACCTCGGGCCACAGGGCTGCGAAATGGGTGCAATCGTTCACCACCAGCGCGGCCAGCCCCAGGTCGCGCGCCCGGTCCACCAGCACCGGCAGGCCCAGTTCAAACCCCGGGTTGGAAAACCCGCGCTGCGCATCGACCCGCACAATGGCACCGCCCGCGCCCGGTTGCAGCACGGGCAGGGCATCGCCCCGCACCTTGCCCGCCTTCAGCGTGCGCAAGACGCCCTCGATCCGGTAGATGCCATGCGACTTGCAGCCGTCACGTTCCCCCGCGGTAATGACACGCGCCAGCGCGCCGGCCTGCACCGCGTTCATGCCCGCGCGCCGAAAGATCGCTTCAACGCGGGTTTGAAGGGCCTCGATGGAAAAGGTCTGGGTCATGGGGCTGGCTCCTGTCTGACACGCCGGTAGGAAATCTTGACGATATGTATACAGAAAGTATACAAAACCTCAAGCACACTGGCCCGCACCGGCGCCGGTATTGCATCCAAAACAGACCGAAAGGACAGGCTGATGACCTTCACCCCCCATGGCAAGCACCTGATCGCAGGCAACTGGGTCGCGGGCGATGCCAGCTTCACCTCGGCCCCCGCGCAGGGACCGGCCCACAACTTCGCGGTGGGCACCGTGGCGCTGGTCGATCAGGCGGCGCAGGCGGCAGAAGCGGCGTTCTGGTCCTTTGGCTGGTCGTCGCGGGGCGAACGCGCAACCCTGCTGCGTCGCATCGCCGATGAGATCGAGGCCCGCGCCGGGGCCATCACCGAAATCGGCTGTCAGGAAACCGGCCTGCCCGAAGCGCGGCTGAACGGCGAACGGGGGCGCACCACGGGCCAGCTGCGGCTGTTTGCCGATCATATCGAGACGGGCGATTACCTTGACAGGCGCCATGATCCGGCCCTGCCCGACCGCCAGCCCCTGCCCCGCCCCGGGATCCGCATGATCCAGCGCCCCATCGGCCCGGTCGCGGTGTTCGGCGCGTCGAACTTCCCGCTGGCGTTTTCGACCGCGGGGGGCGACACGGCGGCGGCGCTGGCGGCGGGCTGTCCGGTGGTGGTCAAGGGCCATTCCGCCCATCCCGGCACGGCCGAGATCGTGGCCGAGGCGATCCATGCGGCGATTGCCGCCTGTGGCATTCACCCCGGGGTCTTCAGCCTGATCCAGGGGGGCAACCGGCAGGTGGGCGAGGCGCTGGTCACCCATCCGCTGATCAAGGCGGTGGGCTTTACCGGGTCGCTGGCCGGGGGGCGCGCGTTGTTCGACCTGTGCGCGGCACGGCCCGAACCGATCCCGTTCTTTGGCGAGCTGGGGTCCGTCAACCCGATGTTCCTGCTGCCCCGGGCCATGGCCGCGCGCGGCGATCAGATCGCCCAGGGCTGGGCAGGCAGCCTGACGATGGGCGCGGGGCAGTTTTGCACCAACCCCGGCATCGCGGTGGTGATGCAGGATCAGGCCCCCGCGCTGGCACAGGCCACGCTGGCCGCCCTGCACGCGGTTGGCGCGCAGGTGATGCTGACCGAGGGCATCGCCAGCGCCTATCTGCTGGGCCGCGACCGGGTGGCGGGCGCGCGCGGGGTGCAATCCCTGCTGACGCAGGTCTGTGACCGGCGCCAGGCCACGCCGCAGCTGTTCCAGGTGCGCGGCACCGACTGGCTGGCCGATCACAGCCTGTCCGAAGAGGTCTTTGGTCCGCTTGGCCTGATCGTCACCGCCGCCGATCCCGAGGAGATGCTGGCCATCGCCCAAAGCCTGCAGGGCCAGCTGACCGCGACCCTGCATCTGGATGCGGGCGATACCGACCTGGCGCGCCGGCTGATGCCGGTACTGGAACGCAAGGCGGGCCGCGTTCTGGCCAATGGCTACCCCACCGGGGTCGAGGTCTGCGACGCGATGGTGCATGGCGGCCCCTATCCGGCCAGCACCAATTTCGGCGCCACCTCGGTCGGGACGCTGTCGATCCGCCGTTTCCTGCGCCCGGTAAGCTACCAGAACATCCCCACCGAACTGCTGCCCGCCGATTTCGGCGCCTGATCCCTGACCCTTCCCCCCGGGGAAGGGTCGTCCGGCCGCAATCTTCCGGGCAAGCTGAATACTAACTGTATACTCGATGTATTTTCTGATTGATTTGTTGCCTTGCTGGCCGGATAGTTCAAAACAAAGGAATCAAGATCACACACACAGGGAGTGACACATGAAAAAATCGATCTTTGCCGCCGGCCTTCTGGCCGCCACCGCCGCCGCGATGCCCGCGCAGGCCGACAAGCTGGATGACATCATTTCATCGGGTACGCTGCGTTGCGCGGTCGTGCTGGATTTCCCGCCGATGGGGTCGCGCGATGCCGGCAACAACCCGATCGGCTTTGACGTCGATTACTGCAACGATCTGGCCGCCGCCCTTGGCGTGACCGCCGAGATCGTGGAAACCACCTTCCCCGAACGCATCCCCGCGCTGATGTCGGGGCAGGTCGATGTGGCGGTCGCGTCCACCTCGGACACGCTGGAACGGGCCAAGACCGTGGGCTTCACCATTCCCTACTACGCCTTTGAAAACGCCGTCGTGGCGAATGAAAAGGCCGGCATGGCCGATTGGGAAGGCATGAAGGGCAAGACCGTGGGCGCCACCGCCGGCACCTATGAGGCGATCTGGCTGGAAGAACGGGTGAAGGAATGGGGCGAAGGCGAATTCCGTCCCTATCAGAACCAGGCCGACGTGTTCCTGGCGCTGAGCCAGGGCCAGCTGGATGCAACCGTCTCGACCGTCGAGGTGGCCGAGGCCAATGTCGCATCGGGCAACTTCCCCGGCATCAAGATCGTCGACAAGGCGCCGATGGTGCCGGACTATGTGGCGCTGATCACGCTGCGCGAGGAATATGGCCTGATCAACTACATGAACCTGTTCATCAACCAGCAGGTCCGCACCGGCCGCTATGCCGAGCTTTACAAGAAATGGGTCGGCGAGGGTGAGCCCGCCAACCTGACGATCCAGGGCGTCTACCGCTGACACCCGCGCCTTGATGCGATGCGGGGGGCGATCCCCCGCATCGCCGCTGCGGTCCCAGACACGAGGCGGCCCATGTTCAACTATAGTTTTCGCTGGAACCAGGCGCTGAATTCGCTTCCGCATATGCTGGAAGGCGCGCTTGTCACCATGGAGATCGCGGTTCTGTCGATGGTCATCGGCATTTCCATCGCGGTCGCGCTGACGGTGTTCCGGCTGTCTGGCAACCGCATATTGAAGGCCGTTGCCACAACCTGGGTGGAAATCGCCCGCAACACGCCCGCGTTGTTCCAGATCTACATGGTGCATTTCGGGCTGGGCAGTTTCGGCATCCACCTGTCGCCCTATCTGTCGCTTCTGGTGGGTATTGCCTTCAACAATGCAGGCTACCTGTCCGAGAATTTCCGCGGCGCGCTGAAGGCGATCCCCGACACCCAGACCCGCGCCGCCCGGTCGCTGGGCATGAGCGCGGGCCAGGCCTTCACCAGCGTGGTCATGCCACAGATGTTGCGGATTTCCTTCCTGCCGATGACCAATCAGATGGTCTGGGCGATCCTGATGACCTCGCTTGGGGCAGTGGTGGCGATGAACACCGATCTTTACGGCGTCACCAGCGATCTGAACGCGCGCAGTTTCCGCACGTTTGAACTGTTCGCCATCGCCGCGGTGATCTTTTACCTGATCACCAAGGCCATCACCCTTTCGGCCCGCCTGCTTGCGGCCCGGCTGTTTCGTTACTGACGGGGGCGCGCGATGTTTGATACCGCACTGACCGCCAATGACCTGATGTTTCTGGCCAGGGGCGCCGGGATGACCCTGATCGTCACCGCGATCTCGGTGGTCTTCGGCACGATCCTGGGCATCGTCTTTGGCGTGATCCGCTATCAGGTGGGGCCATGGTGGGCCGCGCCGCTGACCTTTGTGCTGGATATCTTCCGGTCGATCCCGTTGCTGATCCAGCTGGTGCTGGCCAATGCCTTCGTCACGATGGTCCTGGGCATCCGGATATCGGGTTTTGCCGTCGCCTGCGGGGTGCTGTCGCTATATACCGCCGCCTATTGCGCCGAAATCGTGCGTGGCGGGATCGAGGCCGTGCCACAGACCCTGCGCCGGGCCGCGCGTTCGCTGGGGATGACCTGGGGCCAGGACATGCGCAATATCGTGCTGCCGCTGGCCACCCGCGTGGCGCTGCCGTCCTGGATCGGGCTGGCGCTTGGCGTGATGAAGGATTCCGCGCTGGTCTATATCGTTCAGGTGGTCGAACTGCTGAAATCCACCCAGATCCTGATCACCCGCCTGCAAGAGCCGCTGTTCCTGCTGCTGATCTGCGGTCTGTTCTACTTCCTCATCTCCTTCCCGGTCGCCCGGTTCGGCGGCTATCTCGAAAAACGGTGGTCCAATGATTGAGATCGAGAATGTCCGCAAATCCTTTGGCTCGCTCGAGGTTCTCAAGGGTATCAACCTGACCGTCCAGAAGGGCGAGGTGCTGACCGTGATCGGCGGGTCGGGGTCGGGGAAATCCACGCTTCTGACCTGCATCAACGGGCTGGAACCCATCGATTCCGGGCGCATTCTGGTGGACGGGGTCGAGGTGCATGCCAGGACCACCGACCTGAACAGGCTGCGCCGCAAGATCGGCATCGTGTTTCAGCAATGGAACGCCTTTCCGCATCTGACGGTGCTGGAAAACGTGATGCTGGCCCAGGTCAAGGTCCTGAAGCGATCCAGGGCCGAGGCCGAGGCCGAGGCGGTGCGCCAGCTGAACCATGTGGGTCTGGGCGACAAGCTGACGGTCTATCCCGGGCGGCTGTCGGGCGGCCAGCAGCAGCGCATGGCGATTGCCCGGGCGCTGGCCATGTCGCCCGATTACATGCTGTTCGACGAGGTGACATCGGCGCTTGATCCCCAGCTGGTGGGCGAGGTTCTGGATACGCTGCGCATGCTCGCCGCAGAGGGCATGACGATGATCTGCGTCACCCATGAGATGAAATTCGCGCGCGAGGTGTCCGACCGCGTGGCGTTCTTCCACAAGGGCGTGATGGCGGAAATCGCCCCCCCTGAGGATCTTTTCGGCGCGCCGAAGGACCCCGAGCTGCAAAAATTCCTGGCCGCCACACATTGAGGGCATGATGCAGACCCAGTCCGATGTTATCGTGATCGGCGCCGGTGTGGTGGGCCTGTCCGCCGCGCTGGCGCTGCAGGCGCGCGGCCTTGCCGTGACGGTGCTGGACCGCGAAGGCCCCGCCGCGGGCGCCTCGGCCGGCAATGCCGGCGCCTTTGCCTTCACCGACATCCTGCCGCTGGCCTCGCCCGGCATCTTGCGCAAGGCGCCGAAATGGTTGCTGGACCCGCTTGGCCCGCTGAGCGTGCCACCGGCCTATGCGCTGCGGATCGCGCCCTGGATGTTCAGGTTCTGGCGTGCCTGTTCGCCCGCCCGCGTGGCCCAGTCCACCACCGCCCAGACCGCGCTGATGGATCTGTCCAAGGCCGAGCTGGAACCTTTCCTGGCCGCCACCGGCACCCTGCCGATGCTGCACAAGAAGGGCAATCTGCAGGTCTATGAATCCGAGGCCGAGTTTCGCGCCTCGCTGCCCGGCTGGCAGGCCCGCACCGATCATGGCATCGAGTTTCGCCATATGTCGCCTGCGGAAATGGCCGACCTGCAACCGGGTCTTTCGCCGCGTTTCATCCGGGGCACCTTCACCCCGGGCTGGTATTCGATCGCCGACCCCAAGCTTTACACGCTGGCACTGGCCGAAAGGTTCCGCGCGCAAGGCGGCGGGATCGCCCGGGCCGAGGCCACGGCGCTGACCCCCGACGCCCAGGGCGTCACGCTGCGGCTGGCGGACGGGCAAACGCGCCGCGCGGGCCATGTCGTTGTGGCGGCGGGGGCGCATTCGCACCTTCTGGCCCGGGGCCTGGGCGACCGCATCCCGCTGGAAACCGAACGCGGCTATAACACCACGCTGCCCGAAGATGCCTTTGACCTGCGCACGCAGATCACCTTTGGCGGGCATGGCTTTATCATCTCGCGGCTGGCCACCGGCATCCGCGTTGGCGGGGCGGTGGAACTGGGCGGGCTGAACCTGCCGCCGAATTTCCGCCGGGCCGAGGCGATGCTGAAGAAGGCGCAGGCCTTCCTGCCCGGGCTGAAGCCCACGGGCGGGGTTCAGTGGATGGGTTTTCGCCCGTCCCTGCCCGACAGCCTGCCCGCCATCGGCACGGCCCGTGCCACGCCGCGCGTGACCTATGCCTTTGGTCATGGCCATCTGGGCCTGACGCAATCGGCCGGCACCGCGCGGCTGGTCGCCGACCTGGTGACGGGTGCTGTGCCCGCCATCGACCTGACCCCCTTTTCGCCCCAACGCTTCTGAGGTCCCCATGGCCAGCCACACCTTTTCCTGCATCGACGGGCATACCTGCGGCAACCCCGTCCGGCTGGTCGCGGGCGGCGGCCCCCGGTTGCAGGGCGCCGACATGCTGGAACGGCGCGCCCATTTCCTGCGCGACTTCGACTGGATCCGCACCGGGCTGATGTTCGAACCGCGCGGCCATGACATGATGTCGGGGTCCATCCTTTACCCGCCCACACGCCCCGATTGCGATGTGGCGGTGCTGTTCATCGAAACCTCGGGCTGTTTGCCGATGTGCGGGCATGGCACCATCGGCACCATCACCATGGGCATCGAAAACGGCCTGATCACGCCGCGCGAACCCGGCCGCCTGTCGATCGAGGCGCCCGCAGGCAAGGTCGATATCGAATACCGCCAGGAAGGCCGTTTCGTCGAAGAGGTGCGGCTGACCAACGTCCCCTCATTCCTTTTCGCCGAAGGGCTGACCGCCCAGGTCGAGGGGCTGGGCGAAATCGTGGTCGATGTCGCCTATGGCGGCAATTTCTATGCCATTGTCGAGCCGCAGAAGAATTTCCGCGACATGGCCGATTTCACCGCAGGCGAGCTGATCGGCTTTTCCCCCAAACTGCGCGCGGCGCTGAATGCGAAATACGAATTTGTCCACCCCCAACACCCCGCGATCAACGGGCTGAGCCATATCCAGTGGACAGGCGCCCCCACGGTGCCGGGCGCGCATGCGCGCAATGCGGTGTTTTACGGCGACAAGGCGATTGACCGGTCGCCCTGCGGCACCGGAACCTCGGCCCGGATGGCGCAACTGACGGCCAAGGGCAAGCTGGCGGTGGGCGATGAATTCTGGCATGAATCCATCATCGGCTCGATCTTCAAGGGCCGGGTCGAGGGCACGGCCGATGTCGCCGGACGCGCCGCCATCATCCCGTCAATCGCGGGCTGGGCGCGGATGACCGGCTACAACACCATCTTCATCGACGACCGCGACCCCTTTGCGCATGGGTTCGTGGTGAAATGACGGGCCGGGCGCAAGCGATCCTGCCGGGCACAGCCGAAGGCGCGGTTCTGGTCTGTCCCGAACCGCTCAGCTTCTGGGGCGGGGTCGATCCGGCGACGGGGCGGGTGATCGACGTGCATCACCCGCTGGCGGGGCAAAGCCTTGCGGGGCGCATTCTGGTGATGCCGGGCACGCGCGGGTCCTGCACCGGATCGGGGGTGTTGCTGGACATGGTGCTGAACGGCCATGCGCCCGCGGCACTGGTCTTTGCCGAACCCGAGGATGTCGTGACCCTTGGCGCGATGATCGGCGCCGGGATGTTCGGCAAACCCCTGCCGGTGCTGCGGCTGACGCCCGATGCCTTTGCCGCGCTGGCGCAGGCGCGATCCGCCCGCATCACCGAAGCCGCGATTATCGCCGACGGCCTGACGATCCCGATCGCGCCCCCCGCCACCGCCGCGCTGGATCTGACCGAGGACGACCGCGCGATGCTGGCCGGGAAGGCGGGCGCCGCCACCGCGCAGGCCATGCGCATCCTGTGCGCGATGGCCGCCAATCAGGGGGCGGAACGGCTGATCGATGTGACGCAGGGCCATATCGACGGCTGCATCTATGCCAGCCCCGCGAACCTGACATTCGCGCAAAAAATGGCGGATATGGGCGCGCGGGTGCGCATCCCCACCACGATGAACGCAATTTCGGTCGATCATGCCAACTGGCGCGCGCAGGGTGTACCGCCCGATTTTGGCGGCCCCGCGCAACGGCTGGCGGATGCCTATGTGCGCATGGGCTGTCAGCCGACCTTCACCTGTTCCCCCTATCTGCTGGACAGCGCGCCGCAGCAGGGCGAGGCAATCGCCTGGGCGGAATCGAACGCGGTGATCTATGCCAACAGCGTGCTGGGCGCGCGCACCGCCAAGCATCCGGATTTTCTGGACCTGTGCATCGCCATCACCGGGCGCGCGCCTTTGGCCGGGGTCTATCTGGATGAACATCGCCAGGCGCGCCGGATCCTTGATGTCGATCTGCCCGAGCGGATCGACGATGCCTTCTGGCCGCTGATCGGATGGCTGGCCGGCCGGGCCGCGCCCGACCGCATCCCGGTGCTGCGCGGTCTGGCCGCCGCAAACCCCGGCCCCGAGGCACTCAAGGCGCTGTGCGCGGCCTTTGGCACCACCTCGGCCGCGCCGATGCTGCATGTCGAAGGCATCACCCCCGAGGCCGATCGCATCGCCCCCGCTGCCGACCACGCGCGGATCACCCGCGCCGATATGGCGGCGGGCTGGCGCACCCTGAACGACGGGCCCGAGACGGTGGAACTGATCGCCATCGGCAGCCCCCATGCCTCGGCCCGGGAATGCCGGGCGCTGGCCGATGCGCTGGCCGGGCGGCGCGTGGCGGTGGCCACCATCGTCACCGCCGGGCGCGCGGTGATCGATCAGGCGCGCGCCGATGGCACGCTGGCGCGGTTGCACGATGCCGGGGTGCAGATGCTGCCCGATCTGTGCTGGTGTTCCATATCCGAGCCGGTCTTTCCCCCCGCCACCCGCGCGCTGATGACCAATTCGGGCAAATATGCCCATTACGGCCCCGGCCTGTCGGGCCGCGCGGTGCGCTTTGGCGGCCTTTCGGCCTGTGCCGAGGCCGCCGTCACCGGTCGCGCGCCGCGGACCCTTCCCCCCTGGCTTGCCTGAGGTTGCCATGCGTTCAACCAAGACCATTCATGTGATTTCCGCCCATGCCGAAGGCGAGGTGGGCGATGTCATCGTCGGCGGCGTCACCCCGCCGCCGGGCGCCACGCTGTGGGATCAGTCGCGCTGGATCGCCCGCGATCAGCGGCTGCGCAATTTCGTGCTGAACGAACCGCGCGGCGGGGTCTTTCGCCATGTGAACCTGCTGGTGCCGCCAAAACACCCCCAGGCCGACGCCGCCTTCATCATCATGGAGCCCGAGGATACCCCGCCGATGTCGGGGTCGAACTCGATCTGTGTGGCGACCGTTCTGCTGGACAGCGGCATCCTGCCAATGACCGAACCCGAGACGCAGATCACGCTGGAGGCACCCGGCGGGCTGGTACGGGTGCGCGCGGAATGCCGCAATGGCAAGGCCGAGCGGATCTTTGTGCAGAACCTGCCCAGCTTTGCCGCGCGGCTGGATGCGATGCTTGAGGTCGAGGGCCTGGGCACATTGCGGGTCGATACCGCCTATGGTGGCGACAGTTTCGTTTTCGTCGATGCGCAGGCGCTGGGGTTCGCGCTGCGCGCGGATGAGGCGCATGACATCGCGAAGCTGGGCGTGAAGATCACCAATGCCGCGACCGAACAGCTGGGCTTTCACCACCCGGAAAACCCCGACTGGCGGCATGTTTCCTTTTGTCTTTTCGCCGGGCCCGTCACCCGGCAGGGACATGATCTGCGCGCTGGCGCCGCGGTGGCGATCCAGCCCGGCAAGGTGGACCGTTCACCCACCGGCACGGCGCTGTCGGCACGCATGGCGGTGCTGCATGCGCGTGGCCAGATGGGGCCGCAGGATCGGCTGACCGCCGTCTCGCTGATCGGGTCGACCTTCGCGGGGCGCATTCTGGGTACGACGACGGTGGGCGACCGCCCCGCGATCCTGCCCGAAATTTCCGGCCGCGGCTGGATCACCGGCATCCACCAGCACATGCTGGACCCGTCGGACCCCTGGCCCGAAGGCTATCGGCTGTCCGACACCTGGGGCGCGCGCTAAACCCGGCCGATGACCCGGAACCCGGTGCACCGCGCGGCCGGGTCAGCCCGTCGGCGCGATGTTGATGAACATCCGCAGGATCTGAATCATGATCGGTACCAGCACGATCACAAGGTTGACCGGGAACAGGAACCCCGCCAGCGGCAGAAGCATCTTGACCGGCAGGGCATTGGCCAGTTCCTCGGCCCGGATCAGGCGCAGCTCGCGCATTTCCTGGCCAAAGACGCGCAGGGTCTTGACGATGCTGGCGCCCAGTTCCTGCGACTGGCGGAACATCGTGGACAGGGTGCGCGCCTCTTCTACGCCGACACGGGTGGAAAAATTGTTCAGCGCCTCGTGCAGGGGGCGGCCGGCGCGCACCTCAAGGCTGATGATCGACAGGTGAAAGCCAAAGGCGGGTTTTGTGCGCATGAATTCGCGGGCAACCCGGTCGATGGCCGCCTCGATGCTAAGCCCCGCATCGACGCAGACGATCAGCAGATCCATGAAATCGGGGAACAGGCGCCGGAATTCGACCTGGCGGCGGGCGGCCAGACGGTCAAGGACCGCGTTGACCAGAATGAAGGCAATTCCCGCCACCAGCATCGAGAACATGCCCAGCAGCAACGGCGCGACCGTAGGCGCCACCCCCAGAAACACAAACCAGGTCGACACGAAGCTGACCGCGGTGACCAGCAGCCGGATGATATTATAGACCCGGCGGGCCTTGCGGCCCAGAAAGCCCGCCCGGATCAGCCGCATCTCCAGGCTTTCGGGATCGTTCTTTCGGATGACCTCATAATAATGGCCGATGAACGGGTTTTCATTGGCGAAGGCGGCATCGATCCGGCTGTCGTCACGGTCCGCGACATCGGACGCCCGTTCCAGATTGCGCGCGATCTGGCGCGACCGGCCAAACCCGGACAGGATCGTGAAGCTTAGCAACAGGACCGAGACGAAGATCGCCACAAGGATCAGGATATCGGTGATCGGTTGCATGGGCGCTCCGGTTCAGAAGTCGAATTTGACAAGGCGATACAGGATGGCAACGCCGATCGACATCCAGACAAGAACACCCGCAACGACCGCCGTGCCGTTGCCGCTTTCCCAGACCGGGTCGAAATAGCTGGGCACCAGCCCGCGGATCATGAAGAACAAAAGGAACGGAAACGCCGCCATGATCACGGCGGTAATACGCCCTTCGGCCGAAATCGCCCGGATCTTGGCGCGCAGGATACCCCGGTCGCGGACCATCTTGGACAGGTTGCCAAGGATCTCGGACAGGCTGCCCCCGGTTCCGCGCTGCACGCTGATCGTGACCGCCAGCAGGTTCAGTTCCTCGGCGCCGACACGGTCCACCATGCTCATCATGGCGGCATCCAGTTCGGCGCCAAAGGTCAGCTGATCGCTGAGAATGCCAAATTCGCTGCCGATCGGGTCGGGCATCTCGCGCGAGACCAGCGCGATCGCGGTGCCGATCGGATGGCCCGCATTCAGCGACCGCACGATGATGTCGACCGCGGGCGGGATCTGCGTGACAAAGCGCGCGATGCGGCGCGCGCGCAGCCGCAACAGGATCAGCACGATCATAGCACCGGCCAGAAAGACCGCCAGCAGGATCTGGGCAATTACCCCCGGGATCAGCAGGAACGACAGCATCCAGGCCAGGGTGAAAATACCGATCGCATAGGCCAGCCGGCGTTCCTGCGTCAGGTGCAGGCCGGACTGGCGATAGATGCGGATGAACCAGTCGAGGGAATCATAACCGCTTTCGCCGCCCCCCGCCCAGCGGTCCTTGAGCAGCTTGTTATAGGCAACGCTTTGATCGGCGCCGTCGCGCAGACGCACAAGACGTTCATTGATTTCCCTGGTGCGCCGCCGCCCCGCCAGCACCATGCGCAGGATCGCATCGACCAGCAGCAGCACCGCGCCGAAGACCAGACCGTAGACAAGGACCAGATTCATCGCGTGCCCTTACAGCTGATAGGTCGGGTCAAAGATCTTCATGTCGATCTTCAGCCCGATGGTGGCAACATCCTGCAGGAACCGCGGACGGATGCCGGTTGCGCGGAATTCGCCGATCACGCGGCCATCTTCTTCCACGCCCAGCCGGTTGAATTTCATGATTTCCTGCAGCTGGATCACCTCGCCCTCCATCCCGGTCAGTTCCGCGATCGAGGTGACCCGCCGCGTCCCATCACGCATCCGCGACAGCTGCACGATCAGATGGATGGCCGAGGCGATCTGCGAACGGATGGAAAGCTGCGACATCGGCATCCCCGCCATGCCCACCATCTGTTCCATCCGCGACAGCGCATCGCGCGGGTTGTTCGCGTGGATCGTGGTCATCGACCCTTCGTGGCCCGTGTTCATCGCCTGCAGCATGTCAAAGGCCTCGCCGCCGCGGACCTCGCCCACAATGATCCGGTCGGGGCGCATCCGCAGCGCGTTCTTCACCAGATCGCGCTGGGTGATCTCATTGCGGCCTTCCAGCGTGGGGGGGCGCGTTTCCAGGCGCACCACATGGGGCTGCTGCAGTTGCAGTTCGGCGGCGTCTTCGATCGTGACCAGACGTTCTTCATGCGGGATAAAGGATGACAGCGCGTTCAGCATCGTCGTCTTGCCCGAACCCGTGCCCCCCGACACGACGATGGACACCTTGCCCTCGACCGCCATCGCCAGAAGCTGCGCCATTCCTTGCGGCAAGGCGCCATTGGCGACCAGTGTCGCCAGTTGGAACGGCCGCTTGGAAAATTTGCGGATCGACACCTGCGGCCCATCCACCGCCACCGGCCGGATCGCGGCATTCACCCGCGACCCATCGGGCAGGCGCGCATCGACCAGGGGCGAGGATTCGTCGACCCGCCGTCCGACGGCTGCCACGATCTTGTTGATGATGCGCAAAAGGTGCGCCTCATCCTTGAAGCGCACGCCGGTCTTTTCCAGCTTGCCGCGCCGTTCGATGTAAACGGTCTGCGGCCCCACCACCAGCACGTCGGAAATCGTGTCATCCTTCAGCAGCGGTTCGATCGGGCCAAGGCCCAGCATCTCATCGGCGATATCGGCCAGCAGATCTTCCAGTTCACGCGCATTCAGCGGCAGGCTCTGCATCCTGGCATAATCGCGCACCAAGGGACGCAATTCATTCAGGATTTCGGCATCCCCCATGGAATCAAGAACCGAAAGGTTGATCTTGTCCAGAAGGTAGCGGTGCAGGTTGACCCGTTCAGCAACCATGTCCGGCATCCCGGCATCGATGGCCTCGGCGGGCTTTTGCGGCACGGAACGCGCCAGATCGGCCGTTTCCACCGCCGCCCCCGGCGCGGGCGGTGCGGGCTTGTCGCTCGTGCGGAAAAATCGGCCGACCATCTGCTTCCCCCTTAATTCCTGACGATGACCCTGGTTCCGACCGCGACCTTGCCGAACAGTTCGATGACGTCGGCATTGGACAGGCGAAAACAGCCCGAGGTTTCAAAGTTGCCCACGGACGGGGCATTGTTGGTGCCGTGAATACGATAGAGCGTGTCGCCGCCCGCGCGGTACAGATACAGCGCCCGCGCACCCAGCGGGTTGTAGGGGCCGGGCGGCACATGGCCCGGCAACGACGGGTCACGCTTGCGCATTTCGGCCGGGGGGCGCCATTCGGGCCATTCGGCCTTGCGCCCGACATAGGTTTCGCCGGTCCAGGTGAACCCGTCGCGCCCGACGCTGATATCATAGCGCGCCGCCTTGCCCTTGCCCAACACCACATGCAGGCTGCGCGCGGAATTGGAAATGACGATGGTGCCCGGCTTTTCACGGCTGTCGAAATCGACGATCTGCCGCGTCACCTGGCCATGATCGCGCGGAACCGATTTCAGCGCGCCCGGGTCCGCAAGGGCCGGCGCCGCGGCGATGGCAAGACCCGCGATCAGAACAAACCGGCGGCGAAGGGCGCGCGCGGGCATCATTTCACCTCAACCCGTTCAGCCAGAAGCGTCGCTTGCGCGAACTTGCGCAGCGCCTTGACGAATTTGCCGCTGGAATTCACCTCGCTGGGCAGAATGCCCCGGTCGATCGCATCGGCCAGATCCGCCTCATCCTCGGGCAGGAAATGAAAAGGTGTTTCGCCGAACAGCGCCTTCAGCTTGGCGGTCTTGAACCGGCCGCCGCCGAACAGCGTGCTTTTCTGCCTGTTCAACAGAACGTTGATCTGCTTGTCCGCCGCTGGCGTGCCGTGCAGCGAATTCAGGATTTCCAGCGTCTGGTTGATCGAAGGCAAGGTAATATCCGACACGATCGTGACCGAATTCACCGCCGCCAGCACATCCTGGCGCCAGTCCGTTTCATAATAGGGAATGTCCAGCACGGTATGCCCGTGCTGAAAGCTGACCGCATCCAGCAGGCGCAGGACAAGTTCGTAGCAGTTCAGATGCGTGACCGTGCCGCGGTGCCGGAAGGAATAGACGTAAAAGCCGTTCGGATGGCGCTGTTCCAGCAGGCGCACGAATTCCGCATCGATCCGCGACGGCTGCGACAGCGCGCTTTCCAGCGCAAAGTTCGACCGCAGGTTCAGATAATATCCGCAGGACCCGGTCGAAAAATCCAGATCGAACAGGGCGACCGACTGGTCCTGGCGGGCGGCCTTCTGGGCCAGGATATCGGCCAGCGAAATCGCAACCGAGGTCGCGCCCGCCCCGCCCACCGCCGAGATCACGGCGTGAACCCGGTTCTGGGTCTGCTTGTTCTGACGCACGCCCACCTGCAGCGCAGTCAGCAATTCATCGGGATGCAGGGGGTGGCGCAGCCAGTCGCTGACCTTCAGCTTCAGAAGCTTGCGGACCTGTTCGTCATTCAGCGCCTCGGACACGACAACGACGGGAACGGGTTCGAAATTCGACCGCACGGCAGCGATCTGTTCTAGCTGTTCTTCGCCGATCTGCCCGAAGTCAAAGACGATCACCGCCGGGGGCGCAAGGCCACCCGGCTTGCGCAGGGTATCGACCGGGGCCAGACGTGCGGCGAAATTCGGCAGCCGGTCCACCATGCGGGCAATTTCCTGCGCGGTGCTTTCCCCGGAATCCACCACAAGCACCTGGTTCTTGCGTGAATTCCGCGGCAATTGCGACAGATCGGTTTCGATTGCGTTCATCTGCTTATCGCCCACTTTTCAAATCTTCACCCGTCACGGTCACGGGATTGGCCGGCACCTCGATCCCGCGGAATGCCGTGTCTGTTTCGAACACTTCACGAAACAGGGCACCGATCAGCGGCAGATCAAAGTAGAGGCCATCCGTTTCGACGGTTACGGTCACAACCGGGCCGCCGGGGCGGCCAACATAGCCAAGACCCGTGCGGGTATAG
>NZ_JBKFEY010000090.1:0-1065 GCF_046507575.1 Pontitalea aquivivens
CAACCGAGCTGCGGGTTAACGCCCAGCACATGCCCGCGCCTGATCACGCAGGACGGCGTATTCGGCAAGCCAGGTCACAATCAGCAACCCTTCGGACAGCGCAGCGACCTCCTTGGCAAGGCGCGCTTGCTCAGCCCGGTTGTACTCCACAACCGGTGGGCAGGCGCCGGGCGGGGTGTCAGAACCCGCCGTCGCGCAGCCGCTCAGCCAGATCGTCACGAGACCGAGGGCGACGCGCCGCCGCCTCCAGCATCCGTCGTTGAATGGCATGGGTTCTCTCCATGGTCTCGAGCCGTTCAGCCAGACGCCCGGCGCGCTCGCCGGAGCGGCGCAGGGCCAGCAGGAACAGAAGGATCGCAAGTGCGATGACGCCGTAGCGGAGCGCCCGGCGTGTCCATCCCGATGCGGCGAGCGTGGCCAAGAACCCGCCGATCATCGCCGCCCCCGCTTCCAGTCATCGAGCCGGGCGTAGATCGTGACTGCGATGCCGCCAAGGCCGACGACGATCAACACCCAGCGGAGCGTATCGAGATACGGCACCAGCGGCAGGATCGCGGCCTGGGTCTCGACCAGCACCTGCTGGGCAACCTCGACCCCGGCCGCTCCGAGCGTCGCTACGCCTGCCGCTCCACCGCCCTTCATAGTGCGGCTGTCGGCCAGCACCTCGCGCGCGGGAGGCGACTCGGCTGCAAATGCCGTCGCACGGACCGGGAACCGCTCGCCCCACTGACGCGCGGGGCCGAGGTCGATGTGCATGAAACCCGAACGCGGATAGAAGCCGAAGCCGAGGAACCCGACCTCCCGCGCCGCCGCCTCGAACGCGACGGGATCGTGGTTCGCCATGGCGACATCAAACGCCGTACCGTCCATGTGCTTCGACCGGGTTGCGCCGCCGACAGCGCGATTGTGCTCGGGGCTGCGATAGGCGGAGCGGACGATCAGCGGCTTGCCCAGCCGGTCGCGCAGCGCCTGCAGCTTGTCCAGGGCCCCGGTGTCGATCTTGAGCGCGCCGGTGCCGCGGCAGGCGATTTCGGCGGGCGAGAAGTTCGGCCAGCGCCAGAGGCC
>NZ_JBKFEY010000091.1:0-1054 GCF_046507575.1 Pontitalea aquivivens
AGGTCCGGACTGGTCCCAACATCGTCGATAGGGAGCCGGCTAGTACCGACATCGCCATGGCGCCGAGGTAGACGATGCTCACCTGGTAGCCGATCAGGGCGGCCGGCAGGGAAATCGCCGCCGCCAGTGCCGGCGCGATGGCCGGCATGATGAAAAGGCTGTTGGCTGCGAGCGCATGCATGCCGGTGGCCGCAAGCAACACGACCGGCATCAGATAGCGCGGCCGCGCGCTCATCCGTACGCCACCGAGGGCAATAGACACCAGACGAGGTCCCCGGCGCGGGTCGCGAGATGCGCGTCGAGGAGCGTTTCGGCTGCTGCCCGGCTGGGGCCCTCCCCCAGAATAGACGTGGCGAGTTCGACAAACTTGAAGACGACCGATTGGTCCGGAAGTGGATGCCTCGCTGAACCGATGGGCTCGTCGATGAACCGCTCGAAGCGGCGTCCGTCCTTCAGCACCACTGTGACCCGCGCCGACCACAATGACGGATAGGTCACCTGGCAGCCGTCATCGACAGATACCTTTACCAGCTCGCAATAGGCATTGGTTTGACGATCCCTGCGCGCCGGTGCCCCGAAGGCCTCGATAGTTCCCTTGCCGTGCCTCATGGCGGTTGCGACGCAGAATTGGTAACTCAGTTGTGCTGAAACCATATCGCCCCAGCCGCCTCGGGCGTGCTTCGCGGCGATGGCATAGGTGCCGGAACGTATCTCTTCGATGGCATCAGCCCCTGTGGACTCGGTCGCCATCACGTCCAACACAGCGTCTATCGCCGGATGAATGTGTCGGCAACACGCATATTCGCCGCCGTGCGCCCGCTCAAGGGCTACCGCCGCGAGTTCCTTTTCGTACCCCCCCACCTGGAACTTCAGGGTTCTCTGTTCGCCGGAAAGATTGAAATCCATTACTTGTCCAATTCGGTGGCGTCACCTGCTGCTGCCGAGCACGCCCCCAGAAACGATTGCCTTGTTGCCTTCCTCAAACAAAGGTGCCACGGACGGCGAGCGTAAGGTCCGCACGCGCGAGCCGAGGGAACGCTGCGGCCTCACGCGC
>NZ_JBKFEY010000092.1:0-1027 GCF_046507575.1 Pontitalea aquivivens
TGAGTAAAGCCCCAGGCAACCGTGGGTAATGCGGCCACCTCGCTCGACATGCGCGGCCTCGGAGACAATCAGGCCGACACCGGAAATCGCGAAGCGCCCATAATGCATGAGGTGATAATCGGAAGCACAACCGTCATTGGCACTGTACATGTCCATAGGTCCGACAACGATACGGTTGTCGATCGAAATGCTGCGCAGTTTAAAAGGGGTGAACAGTTCACTTGGCATGGTTTGACCTGCAGTTGGATTGAGTGGGCGTTCGAGAAATCAGCTTGCAGATCCGTCCCGAATGGAGGTACTTCGTGTCCCGGATCAGAAAACAGAGCGGCCTCACGCGATCGCGAAAGCCAACACCCTTCCTCTGCGCTGGACTGACACATCTAAGAGACGACGATACAGTTTGCGACGCAGAGGCCACGCAGTTCGGCCAGCGCGAAGGGGAACGTGGACACCTCATGCTGCCACTCTTCTGCTGGTCATCACCATGCCCTCGACGCGCCGGCGACCGTCCTGCTGGAGCGCCACGATCCCATCGTAAAGCGCATCGATGTCGAACGAGCGATCCAAAGGCGCAATCAAGCCGAGAGCCTTGGCTTTGACATCGTCAAGTGACATGGGGCGTGCGGGCGTGCCGATGCTGTCCATAACGGTCGCAGAGCGCTTAGTACCATCTGTCAGCGTAACCTCGACGGCCGTACCGAAGTGATCGGGAAAGTGACGTTCGATCTCGTCATCGGCGCTCGCCTCGACCTTATCGGCGATGGCCAGAATGGTCGGGTCTTGGAGACGTTCCTCGTGATAGGCATCAAAGCGCGTAGGCCCGACCGCCAATGTGGCACCGACGACAAAGGGCAGGCTGTACTGTGCGGCCATCGGCGACTGCGGACGGCGAAGCATATGCTGGTTGGGTATGGCGTAGGGCCCCCGCACATGAATGCGCCGAATAGTGGCGGGGTCGGTCGTATAGTCGTTGGTGACCTCGCGGAGCCCATCGATCAGTGAATGGAACAGCCGGCAGCACGAATAA
>NZ_JBKFEY010000093.1:0-1010 GCF_046507575.1 Pontitalea aquivivens
GGGCCGCACGGGTGCCCTGATCGCCCCCGTGGTGGACCACATGGCCAAGCGGCTGAAAGCGGACAGCACGCGGCTTTATGTCGATGAGACCACCGCCCCGGTGCTGGATCCGGGGAAGGGAAAGACCAAGACAGGCTACCTTTGGGCGGTCTTGCGTGATGATCGCGGCTGGGGCGGGACCGCGCCGCCCGGTGTGGTGTTCCATTACAGGCCCGGGCGGAAGGGCGAATATGCCGCCGAAATCCTCGAGGGGTTCAACGGCACGATCCAGGTCGATGCCTATGGCGGCTATTCCCATCTGGCCACGCCCAAGCGCACGGGGGGCAAACCGTTGCTGCTGGCCTTCTGCTGGGCGCACGGGCGACGCAAGCTGATCAAGGCCAAGCCCCAGAAGGGCTCCCCCATCGTCGACGAGGCGCTCTTGCGCATCGCGGCACTTTACAAGCTTGAGGATGCAATCCGTGGGTCCGACCCGGACCACCGCCGGGCTGTCCGGCAGGAGATGTCCCGGCCATTGGTCGATGAATTCTTCACCTGGCTGAAGGCGCAGGCCGCCCGCGTCTCGCGCAAGTCGGACCTCGGCGAGGCAATGGCCTACATGCTGAAACGTCAGGACGGCTTCCGGCTGTTCCTCGACGATGGCCACGTCGACATCGACTCCAACCTGGTGGAAAACGCGATCCGCAGCCCCGCCATGAACCGCCGCAACGCTCTGTTCGCAGGCCATGATGAGGGCGGAAAAAACTGGGCCCGCTTCGCCAGCCTGATCGGCTCCTGCAAGATGATTGGCGTCGAACCCTATGCCTACCTGCGCGATCTGTTCACCAAACTGGCCAACGGCCATCTCGACAAGGACATCGATGCCCTGATGCCGTGGGCCTATCCCAGGCAGACCGAGGGTTCATAAGGACCTCGTCTCGTAGTCCCTGACGAGCTACCAACCGACCTCCGCTCTATCCACTCGCCGCACCGCGCAAGCGCGAAATCAATGGGGCGTGGCCGCCGCATAC
>NZ_JBKFEY010000094.1:0-952 GCF_046507575.1 Pontitalea aquivivens
CGCGGTCCTTCCGCCATATCGAATTGGACGACCATGTTGCCCGAACGAATGGTTTTTGCAGCCAGATCGAGGATGAAATCGCGATCTCGCCGTTCTGCCAGCAACTCCCGCAGGGTATGCATGTCCTCTCCACTAACCTCAACGCAGGGCATGCCGACCGCCACCGAGTTGGCCACGAAGATTTCCGCGAAGGATTCTCCGACGATTGCATCGATACCCCAGCGATGAATGCCCTGCGGAGCATGCTCTCTCGACGAACCGCAGCCAAAGTTCTTGCCGACGAACATCAGCCGGCTGCCCTTGCTCTCCGGGCAGTCGAGGACATGGGTCTCAGGTCCATGACGGTCGTCGTCGAAGATATGCTGCTCGAGACCGGCAAACGATATGTCGCGCATGAACCGTGCAGGGATAATGCGGTCCGTGTCGACATCATCGTTAGGTATGACGATGGCCCGTCCTTGGATCGTATTGAGTTCCGACATCAATTTATCCTTCCAAGCGACTAGTTGATTCCGAAAAGCACGCGCGCGTCGGTCACTTTGCCGGTTACCGCCGCCGCGGCAACCATCACCGGCGACATCAAGAGGGTGCGTCCCGTGGGCGAACCTTGCCGCCCCTTGAAGTTGCGGTTTGAGGAGGACGCACAGACCTGATCCCCCACCAATTTGTCGACGTTTAGCGCAAGACACATCGAACAACCGGCCTCCCGGACTTCAAAGCCGGCATTGGTAAAGACCCGGTCGAGGCCCTTCTCGAAGATCTGTTTCCGGACACCCTCCGATCCCGGTACGATGAGGGCTTGCACGCCTGGCGCGACATGGAAATTGCCCGACGACAGCGCATTCGCGACCGCCTCAAAATCCGAAAGACGCCCGTTTGTGCACGACCCTATGAAAGCAACGTCGATCGGGGTCCCCGCGATCGCCTGCCCTTCGCTGAAATTCA
The DNA here is from genome assembly GCF_046507575.1 of Pontitalea aquivivens. NCBI lineage: Bacteria > Pseudomonadati > Pseudomonadota > Alphaproteobacteria > Rhodobacterales > Paracoccaceae > Pontitalea > Pontitalea aquivivens. Next base: position 946 of record NZ_JBKFEY010000094.1, read on the forward strand.
TAAAGGT
>NZ_JBKFEY010000095.1:0-936 GCF_046507575.1 Pontitalea aquivivens
CGAGTAAAGTCCAAGGCAAGCATGCGTGACGCGGCCGCGGCGCTCGACATGCGCCGCCTCGGAGACGATCAGGCCGACCCCGGAAATCGCGAAGCGGCCATAGTGCATGAGGTGATAATCGGAAGCACAGCCGTCATTGGCACTGTACATGTCCATGGGTCCAACAACGACACGGTTGTCGATCGAAATGCTGCGCAGTTTAAAAGGCGTGAAGAGTTCACTTGGCATGGCGCGACCTGCAGTTGGATTGAGTGGGCGGGCGAGAAAACAGCTTGTGGGTCCGTGCCGAGTGAAGGTGCTTCGCGCCCTTCGCGACGCGGAAGCCACGCAGTTCGGCCGGCGCGAAGGGGAACGTGGACACCTCAGGCCGCCACTCTTCTGCCGGTCATCACCATGTCCTCGACGCGCCGGCAACCGTGCTGCTGGAGCGTCACGATCGCATCAAACAGCGCATCGACGTCGAACGAGCGATCCAAAGGCGCGATCAGGCTGAGAGCCTTGGCTTTGACATCGTCAAGCGACATGGGGCGTGCAGGCGTGCCGATGCTGTCCATAACAGTCGCACAGCGTGTTGTCCCATCTGCCAGCGTGATCTCGACAGCCGTACCGAAGTGATCGGGAAAGTGACGTTCGATCTCGTCATCGGCGCTCGCCTCGACCTTGTCGGCGATGGCCAGGATGGTCGGGTCGTTGAGGTTTTCCTCGCGATAGGCATCAAAGCGCGTCGGCCCGACCGCCAGTGTGGCGCCGACAACGAAGGGCAGGCTGTACTGTGCGGCCATCGGCGATCGCGGGCGGCGAAGCATGTGCTGGTTGGGTATGGCGTGGGGCCCTCGCACATGGATGCGCCGAATGATGGACGGGTCGGTCGTATAGCCGTTGGTGACCTCGCGGAGCCCATCGATCAGAGAATGGAACAGCCGGCAGCACGAATAG
>NZ_JBKFEY010000096.1:0-931 GCF_046507575.1 Pontitalea aquivivens
ATCCGCGGGGCCGCCCTCAATCACCACATGATCGATGAGCCAGCTTTCCAGCCCCCGGCCCCAGGCCCAGACATCGACCTCGATCCGGTCCTTCTGCACATCGGCCCCGGCCGTCAGGAACAACCCGCCCGCAGGCACCGTGCCCGGTTTCCACTCTTCCTTCCGACCCTGGAGCCGCTGCCAGTCCGGCGCCTCGCCCGTCTCGAACCAGGTCTCGCCAAGGATCGTGTTGCGAAACGCCCGCATCGCCTCGTCATTGCCCAAGGCCGCCTCCCAGGCCCGTGCAATCCGCGCCCAGCTGAGCCAGCCCAGCGGCGAATAGAGCGCCGAGAGGTGATAGCCCACCGTCAGCGGATCCGCCGCCTCCACTGTGGCCCGCCATGCGCCCTGCTCCAGCATCGTGGTCTTGTGATGCTCGGCGATCGGCCGTTCGCAACTCTCGCAGTGATAGCTTGCCGTCTCCGGCCGGCCCTTGTCCCAGCGCAGCCGCTCGAACTTCAGCCATTGCTCCTGGCCACAGTGCGGGCACGGCACGTGATAGCGCCGCTGGTCGCTGGCCTCGTATTCCCGCTCGATCCGGCTCAGCCCCCGGATCGTCGGCGTCGAGACCAGGAACACCTTGCGCCGATGCGCGAAGGTCAGCGACCGCGCTTCTGCCAGGCTGACCGGGTCGCCCTCCTCGTCGGCCGAGGCCGGATAGGCATCGACCTCGTCGAGAAAGATGTAGCGCGCTGGCGTCGAACGCAGCCCGACCGCCGAGTTGGCCCCGGTCATGATCAGGATGCCGCCCGCGAATTCCTTCGACAGCATCGTGTTGCCGGCGTCGCGGGATCGCGCGGGCTTTACCCGCTCCCGCAGTTCCGGGCTTTCCTCGATCAGCGGGTCGATCCGTTGCCGCGAATTGCGCTTGGCCAGTTCCACCGTTGGCTGG
>NZ_JBKFEY010000097.1:0-929 GCF_046507575.1 Pontitalea aquivivens
ACAGCCGCTGGTGAGCTCGGAGCTGCTGGGCTATGGCCGCGATCCGCTGGCGCCGATACGCGATGCGGTGACGGCCGATGGCGCAATCGTGGTGCCGATCGATGCGCGGGCTTTCGGCTTCTGGCTGAAGGCGGCCTTCGGGACGCCCACGACCACCGGCACCGATCCCTATACGCATGAATTTACCTCGGGCGGTTGGACCCTGCCGAGCCTCTCGATCGAGACGGCCATGCCCGAGGTCCCGCGCTACGCGATCTATTCGGGCTGCGTGCTCGATCAGATCTCCTGGGAGATGAACCGGGCCGGCCTGCTGACGGCGACGGTAAACCTTGTGGCGCAGGGCGAGACGACGGGAACGACCAGCACGGCCGGCACGCTCACCGAGATCGACCTCCTGCGGTTTGGCCATTTCAACGGATCGATCCGGCGCAATGGCGTGGCACTTGGCAATGTGATCTCGACGCAGATCACCTATGCCAACGGGCTCGACCGGATCGAGACGATCCGGGCGGACGGCAAGATCGACGGGGCCGATCCGGGGATGGCGGCGCTCACCGGCAGTCTCGAGGTGCGCTTTGCCGACACGGTGCTGCTCACGCAGGCGGTGAACGGCACCGAGTGCGAGCTGGAATTCGCCTATTCGCTGGCGACGGGGGAAAGCTTCACGCTGACCGCGCATGCGGTGCATCTGCCCAAGCCCCGGATCGAGATTGCCGGGCCGCAGGGCATCCAGGCGAGTTTCGACTGGCAGGCGGCAAAGGGGATCAGCCCCGCGCGGATGTGCACGGCGGTGCTGGTCAATGATGTGGCGGGGTATTGATCATGTTGAGACTCGATCTGACGCAGACGCCCTCCTGGCTTGACCTGATGCCCGGGGTCCGGGTGCAGCTGCGCCCGCTGAGCACGGCGCTGATGGTTGCGGTGCAGCG
>NZ_JBKFEY010000098.1:0-903 GCF_046507575.1 Pontitalea aquivivens
TGGACCTGTCACGGTTTGGTGCCGCTCCTTTGAACACGTAATGTGCAGCAAAGGAGATGAACCATGGGCACAGGAAGAACGGATGAATTTCGCAAGGACGCGGTGCGGATCGCGTTGACCAGTGGGCTTTCGCGGCGTCAGGTCGCGGATGATCTGGGGGTCGGCTTGTCGACGTTGAACAAGTGGGTGAATGCGCACCGGGACACAGATGTGGTCTCGGCCGAGGACCGCGAGCTTGCGCGGGAGAATGAACGGCTTCGGCGCGAGATCCGCATCCTCAAGGAGGAGAGGGATATCCTAAAAAAAGCCACCCAGTTCTTCGCGAGCCAAAAGCCGTGAGGTTTCGGTTCGTCGAAGAACAGCGCGGGGCTTTCCCCGTCGATCGGCTGTGTCATGTGATGAATGTCAGCCCGCGCGGGCTACGGGCCTTCCGCAGCCGCCCTGCCAGCCGCAGGCAGCACATGGACATGGTGGTTCTGGCCCATATCAAGGAGCAGTCGCGCCTGAGCCTGGGCAGCTATGGCCGACCCAGGATGACCGAAGAACTGAAGGAAGTCGGCGTCGATGTGGGGCATCGCAGGGTCGGGCAGCTGATGCGCGAGAACGGGATCGTCGTTGAAAGAACGAGGAAATTCAAAGCGACGACGGACAGCGATCACACGTTCAACATCGCGCCGAACCTGCTGGAACGTGACTTCATGGCAGATCGCCCCAATCAGAAATGGGCAGGCGATATCAGCTATGTCTGGACCCGCGAGGGCTGGCTGTATCTCGCCGTCATCCTTGATCTGCATTCCCGGCGCGTCATCGGCTGGGCCGTCAGCAACCGCATGAAACGCGATCTGGCGATCCGGGCCTTGAAGATGGCCATCGCCCTACGATCCCCGCCTCGGGGCTGCATCT
>NZ_JBKFEY010000099.1:0-893 GCF_046507575.1 Pontitalea aquivivens
GATGGCGTTTGAGCGCCAAGGCGGCAAGGACGTAGTCCTTTGGCCTTTGGAGGCGGCATCCGGTAAGATCGAGGCAGTCACTCGCTGACGCGTTCAGACGATCGACGCGCGTCCCTGCGGCGCGTGTCACTCGCCCTTTAACTCGCGGAGCTGATATGGATTTCTTCGGGCAGTTTTTCGTCGACGCGATGCTGCTCGGCGGCCTCTACACCCTTATGGTGATAGGGTTGTCGCTGAGCTTCGGCATCATCCGCGTCATTAATTTTGCGCATGGTGAAGCCATCATGCTCGGCGCGTACGGCTCGTTCTGGGCGTTGCACCTGGCCGGCGTTGATCCATTGATCGCGCTGCCGCTGGTCATGGTCAGTGGGTTTGTGGTTGGGCTTTTGATTTTCCGCGTCGCGATCCGGCGTGTGCTCAGTGCGCCGCATATCAACCAGATATTGCTTACATTCGGTATCGGGCTGGTTCTCCAGAACCTGGCGCTTATCGCTTGGACGGGCGATGAACGCTCCGTGAACCCGTCATATGCCTTTTCCTCCATCGTGGTGGGCGACATCGTTATTTCGGTGTCGCGCGCCATCGCATTCGGGGTAGCTATAGTGATCGTCGGCGGCTTGTTCTTCTGGCTCAAGCGTACCGAACTCGGTCGCGCAAGCCGCGCTCTTGCCGAGAATGGCGACGCGGCGAGGCTGATGGGCATCAATGTCAACGCGATCTACGGCCTGGCGTTCGGCATCAGTGCGGCGCTTGGCGTGGCCACCGGTGTTCTCATGAGCTTCATCGGGGCGATCTCGCCATTTATGGGCTTTCATATGCTCGTCAAGGGTTTTGCGATCATCATCCTGGGGGGGCTGGGCTCAGTCATGGGTTCTGTCCTCGGCGCCTTCATT